>JAHKLZ010000010.1 GCA_020854775.1 Candidatus Woesearchaeota archaeon
CACCCCGCAGTATCCAGGAGTGAAAAGCAAACAGTAAGCAAAAATGAGACGAGAAAGCTCGTTTCAGAACGAATCATTCAAAGTTTCACTCTTAGGTGGAAATATAAAACAGAATATCAAAAATTGGAAATTTCACGAAATCAAAGAGTGAAATTTCTTTTTTAAATGGCCTGTCAAAGGTTCCGGTGTATTTTGTAGAGATTACTTGATTGAGAAACACATGATCTGTGTGATCAAAAAATGAGAGAACTGTTGTGGATTTTAGTCTTCATTCTGGCTTTAATTATGGAGCTAAGTTTGCCCGTGATTCCGATTGCTCCTCTTGGTAATATTCGCTCTCTAATAAGACTTGGAAAATTATTGAACCGATTCAAATTTAAAATAACATTTGCCTAATTTCATCCAAGGCTTTTTCTTCGACGGTCTTATCTGTACATATTTCAACAAAGAACCGATTATCCGCAAAATCAGCAAGCCTGAAGTACATATCCTGGGAATAGAGCGTCTCAAAAAGTCTTATTTTTTCATATGCCCTGGTGAATAATCTGTCTGAATAAATATCTGTAAGATATGGAACGGCAGTATACATCCTGAATTCAACCCTCGGGTCAAAACACGAAAGAAGCATGGGAAAAGTGCCATAACAACCAGATTCGATCACGATAATCCTCTTTTCCTGGATCTGACCTAACAAATTTTTTACCGTTGTTGTTACGACGGGGTATTTTTCCAGGTTTTTTCTGATTCGTGGAAATGAAAAGTCACACAATTCGCGAAATGTTTTGACGTTTGCTTCTTCCAGGGCTTCTAACAGCGGGTCCCGGATCGCCTCGTCGACATCTTCTTCTCCCGTAAGCTTTTCCAGCATTTTTCTTCCCATCAGCCACGGATAAATCGGATTTCTGCCTTTGCGTGAAAAGTAAAGATAGGGCAGTAAGGTGTCTCGTAGAAGAAAAATATAGGCAGTGTCTTCCTCGTATCCTACCCATTCACAAAAGGTGATGAGCTCTTCAATGAAGGGATGCGGTTCCTTTATTGGTTGAGGCTGAATTTCATTATCAATTTTTCTAAGTATCGCTTCCAATTCAAACCTATCACCAGAATAGATCAATTCATTTGTATCTACAATCCGAGGGCTGATTTCAAAAGGTGTTGCATTATTATCTGCCAGGTAATGGCGAAGCTTGGTGATACCGGAAAACTTCTCTTCCAATTGAATACGCAAATATGAATATCCTTCGTCTTGCAAATCATCCAGCATTTTCAGCAGTTGTTTTGCTTTGTAGAGACGTTCCTCGGTGAATGGTGATGACTCTAGTTCTTGAATATTGTTTTGGTAGTAATCCAAGTTAAATGATATAAAACCCATTTTGACTTTATCGGTCCCAGATTCGTTCTTTGGATATTAACACCACTTTCTCTGCACGAGACATTTGCCGAGCTTTGAAAGTAGCATGATTATTTGATACAAAAAATATGTTCATAATTCGAACTAATAATAGGCTATCTTTTGAAACACTATGCCGTGTATTATCAAAGAACTTTCAAAATCGAAAACCCCTTTATGTTTTTCAAAATAATCACTAAATTTGGCGGTAACTTCGCCGGGTTCACTGACACCGAGAATATTGGTCAGCACCCTTCGCCATTCTGAAATAAGCAATTCATAGTGAAAATCATTGGCGAGTTCAAAGTCCACGGTTGCACCGATCTCTGTACCAGCATTATCATGCCAAATTCTATAAAAAACTAATTCCGATACTTGAATTTTCTTGTCGCTTGAATACCTTTGCGCCAGCCAATCATCGCTATACATTATTATTCCTCCGTGCCCCTTTTATCTATTGTCATTCTCGATTTCAGTGACAATCTCATACTTATAACTTTGAAAATCTGCAATAAGACCAGCCTGATATTTCCCTCTTGTCCATAAGAACTTGACCTTGCTTCCTTCGGTTTCCATGGTGAGCACAGCCTCTTCCCCAAATGCTTCACAGGAATTTCGGAATTTCAACAGTCGAAGCTGTTCTTTTACGACTTCCTGATTCATTAATTTTTCAACATCCTCTGTACGGAGATTGGTTCGATTTATTTCTTTGTGTCCGCCCTCCCCAGCTCTTTTAACTGCGTCGTAGTCATTCTTGCCTGCGAACAGATCCAGATACCACACCTGTGGTCTGCCTGGCATAAACATCTGTACAGCTCTTGCGAATAAAAGTTTACGATCGTCCTCGCCCAGTACGCTGTAATAGGTGGCATTGACCTGGTAATATATGTTTTTCTGACCGTGAAGATTTTTCACATAACCGCCACGTTTCACCAACAGCTCAATCAGCTTCTGAATTTCATCATCTGGCAGAAAGCCCTTCAAATCTAAAACCGGGATCCCGTCGTGACATCCGAGCATATTGACTGTTCGGATTTGTTTTTGTTGTAACTCCTCTGCCCAGCGTACCAGGCATTCCCCGGAGCGATTTTCGATGGCATAGATCAGTAATCCCGGTAAAAAGAAATCGTAGGTCATATATCCCTTCCGGGACAGTTTTTCATAGATTTTTTCGCCATAACTAGCATGAATTTCTGGCAAAAGTGTCAAATCGATTTGATCTGCCAGTTCCTGTATCTGCTCCAGCAAATCCCAGGTACCGGGTTCATTTAGAAAATTTCTTTCACCCGGCTCTTTTGGCGCATATGCAAATGCATCAAGTCGTACCAGCTTCGCTCCATATGAAGCTATTTTTCTTAATGTTTCTTCATAATCCTTCCACACCAACGGTGATTTGATATTGAGATCCATCTGACCGAGATATTTCTTTCCAAAAGGTGAATCAGGATCATCCTTCACTTCCTGATAAAACGTATTCCAATAGGGAACCCTTGTGCCATCCGGAAAATCCACCATCAAAATTGGAAGCCCGGGTTTTCGAAAGAACATATCTTTTATGTACTTTTGCTCTGGCACGATATATCCATCCGCACTAAGGCTTCCATAGCCCTTCCAGAAAGTATTCCAATTGATAAAAAAGTCCTTATATTCAGAAGCAGCACCTTTTTCCAGAACGTCTTTGAACTCCATCGAGTTTACCGATTTGTGATTCAGAACAAAGTCAAGCTTCAAGGCTATTCCAAGCGCTTTTAGCCGCTCCAGGTCCTGTTCTGTTGCCAGGGTTTTCTCCAATTCGTAATCGATAATGGAAAATCCCCGATCCAAATCACTGTGGAAGAGACTTGGCAAGATGTAAAAACCATCGAAAATATTTCGAAATTCGTCTTTTTCAAGGATTTTGACAATATCTTTCAGACTGCCTCCCATACTGTCTGGATAAGCGTTCAGCATTGGACCTGTAGACTGATTTTTCATTTTTGTGATCCTCCCAATTAATCATTGAGGTTTATTTTTGGAGCGATTGAAACAGCTGCATAAGGAACAACAAAATCATTCCAAAAATCCACTTTTCGTAATACGAATTTTTGCGCGTCCAAGTTGCGATGCTAATAATTCCTGTTCCAGTTTTAAGACTAAGGTTGTAAATGGGCTATCTACTTTTCCATCTCGGTTTCTGGCTTTTCTGTGGGCCAGAGTCTCCTCCGGGGTGCTGTTTAAGAAGACAGGGATATCAATGCCATGTAGATTGTGATTGTTTCCATGTGTCCACTCCAGCATTAATATCTGGATGTTTGAGAAATCAACCGGTTCATACCACAATTCCCCAACTTCTCTTCCCATACGCCTCAAATAAATGTACTTTTCGTTTTCCTTGAATAATTTGATGATCTGATTTACTTCTTTGAAATTGATTTCAAGCTCAGAGCCAAGATATTCCCGCAATCCCTCAACGCCTTTTTCCTGGTACACTCGCTCTCTTTCAAGATCATTAAATTTCGGGATTCTGTGAGGGTAATTATCCCCTGACATGGTGTAAGCACCTATCCCAAATTCTCTCAAGTAGTGAGATAAAAGAGATGCTATTTCCGATTTTCCTACCCCGGATCCTCCGTAAACAGATATCACGATTTTTTCCGAGTCATAGTGCTCAATCTCATCCAAAAGTACAGGGAAAATCAGTCTTGCTTTGTTGATATGGTCG
>JAHKLZ010000011.1 GCA_020854775.1 Candidatus Woesearchaeota archaeon
TAGTTCAGAGGAAGAACGCTTCCTTGACGCGGAAGAGGTCGCAGGTTCGAGTCCTGCACCACCCACCATTTGATATTGTGGGCTTTTTCGACTGCCAGTTCTCATGCAAAAACCGGTAGGGAAGAGGTCACAAAACAGCCAAAATTCCATCGTTGGTTTTTGCTCTCTCTCTTGAAATGTAAGGGAGGGATTTTTTATGTCCAGGAAAACCGCTGTTCTGAAAACCCCGTACCGCAATGCCGTTGCCGCGTTTGACGCTTTCTACTTAATCCGAAAGGCAGAAGGAGCGGCCGAAGCAACACTGCAACTGTACAAGTCGATCATCATGCCTTTTCTGAAAGAAAACCCGTCCTTTTTGGAAGAACCAAGGGAATGTCTTTTGCCTTTCATCTCTGAACCTGATAACGCATGGTCCCGGTTCACGCGGGCCAAGGTTATGAAGGTGTTCTGTCGCTTCCTTCAGGAAGAAGAAATTCTTGAAATAGAACCTATGAAGGGAATCAAGGCTCCCATGCCCGGCAAGCGGGAAAACATACCAATACTGGAAGACGTGAAGGCATTCATCGGATCTTTGGATATGAAGAGTTTCACTGACAGGCGAATGAGGGTGATGTTTCTTCTTGCCCTAGACTCGGGACTTCGGAGAGGGGAGTTGTGTGGCCTTAGAATCGAGGATTTCGATCATGAGGGGTTATGCCTCATGGTAAGGCCGGAAACCTCCAAGGCGAAGAAAGGGAGGGTTGTTCCAGTATCGCCCCAGGTGGCAAGGGAGATAAAGCGCTTCATTGCACTGCACACCGAGGAATGGAAGTGTTCCTGGGTGTTTCCTACCGAAACCGGAGAAAGACTTACACCATCCAATTTTGGGCTGCAGATCCGCAGGGCATTCACAAGAACTGGCAAGAAACTGAAGATCCACGGGCTGAGGCATCTTTGTGCTACGGAGTTCTTGAGGCAGACAGGGAATATAGTGCTGACCGCCAGATTGTTGGGGCACGCTTCAATTGCTACAACATCGAGGTTCTATGAGCATTTGAACCTTGAGGATCTTCGCCAGGCGCATGTTGAGGCGGGAGTGGTGTCGAAGGTGATGGGGAAAATAAAAAAAAGGGCATTACGTTAGAAACTCTTTTTGAGATTCCTTTACTGTTGAAAAGGATTGGCACATAACATATTCTGGAGGTGGAAATATGTCTTTGCAGAAAATGGATACAAAAGGAGATACTATTTTGGAAAAAGTTGATTTGGTTAATAAATTTTTTAATGAGGATTGCATAGTCGGGTGCAAGAAATATTTCCCTGATAACTCTGTTGATTTGATTATCACCGACCCACCCTATGGGATTAACGGTGATACCCTCCACAAGCATTACAACAGAAAAGAAGAGTTTGTTATTGACGGTTATGTTGAAATTCCCCAAAAAGAATATGCAAATTTCAGCAAAGAATGGGTTAAGCAGGCAGAGAGAATTCTTAAACCAGGTGGTTCAATGTATATCGTATCGGGTTACACCAACCTTGTTGACATATTAAATGCGTTGAGATCAACAACTCTTAAAGAAATCAACCACATTATTTGGAAATACAATTTTGGGGTATATACAAAACAGAAGTATATCTCTTCGCATTACCACATTCTGTTTTATACCAAACCAGGCGCCAAACATACTTTCAATACGTTCTGCCGTTTCGGTCCCACAGAAAAGGGAGAAGGAGAAAAGGGATCAGCCAATTATCAAGACCGCGAAGACGTGTGGATAATCAACAGAGAGTATAAGCCTGGGCAAATTAAGAACAAAAACGAATTACCTTCTAAATTACTGACAAAAATGATTCAATACAGCAGCACTGAAGGAGATCTTGTTTGCGATCTCTTCCTTGGCAGTTTTTCCACCGCAAAGATTGCAATTGGTTTGAATAGAAAAGCAACAGGTTTTGAAATCAGCAAGAATGCTTTTGATCACCAGATACAAGATATTTCAAAAATCCGAGAAGGTTTCTTACTTGAAACTTTAAGACAGCCCTTGGTAGATCTTCCGAAAAATGAAGGACGTCCGTGGGGATCAGTTGAAATAAAAGAAGTAATTAATAGGTTTAACTCTCTTACTTCTCAATTTTCGAAAAAAGAGGCGATAAATATTATGACCGAGGAGTTCGGGAGAGGAGCCTGGTCTTTAAGAAAGTTACTGAATAGAGAACAAAAGAAGACCCGCGGGACAAATAAACCTTTTATTGATTAGGAGGAAAGCAATTGTTTGTAAGTATCTCTGAATCTATTGGTAAAGAATTGCTCGCTTTAAAAAGGAGATGGGATGCAAAAGAATCGATATTGGAAATGAAAAATGGTGGCGGTAAACAATGGAGACAAATGGAATGGATAGGTTGGTATTTCGAGTATAAGTGCGAAGAACTACTGGCCGATTTGTTTGAAAGGTTCCAATACCCCAAATATGGCAATACTGCTTTTGATGGCTTTTATCATATACCTTGGGATTTTAAATCTCATGTTTCAGGGGATCTTCTAAGCGGCATAAGAAAACCTTCAAATATTGTTATTAATGATGCCGAAGCTTGTGAAAAAGCCATAAGGGATTATGGGCAATTTGGGGTTATTGTAGCCTGTGGGCTTGCAATATATAACGATGAGGACAGGTCTTTTCAGGAATGGCATACTGATCTGAAAGGGGGTTTGTCTAATTACGAAATCTTAAGAGTTGCAAGGACAAACAATTCCAGGTTACGTAAAACTTCTTTTGAAACCGAAGAAATCCGTTTTGTTCATTTTACAAAAGATGTGTTGTCGACTTGTGGTAGTTTCCAAAAAGATTTTCGAAATGCCGACGGATCACCTAGGAGAGAAAAAGTTATGTTGACGTGGGATCAGGTTAAGAGAAACACGAAATATCAAATTTAATCAATGGGGGGAACGAGATGGATGATACAACAGAACTATTATTAAGCATTGCAAGAGAGGGGAAAGAGAATAGTGGATTTCCCGAGAGTGCGTAATATTTTGTGTAAAGTCCACTGTCGGGGTTGAGTCCTAGTGTTTCTGTTGCATTCTGTCCCCGAAGTATACCATCAGGTCTCCCAGTATCAGCGCCCAGCCTGGTATGGGATGGGTCCATTTTTCACTGA
>JAHKLZ010000012.1 GCA_020854775.1 Candidatus Woesearchaeota archaeon
AAAAAGCTTAGGAACATATTTAGCCAAAAAAGACTGGGAACAAAGATATTATGTTGATTTTTTCCCGCTTAAATATACACCATTTTTAGACTTTGAAACATTGATCGGGGAAGGCGGGGTTAGTGCCGCTGATTTAGTTGCGTACAATACCAGCGCACCGGAAAAGACAAGGCGCGTAGTTGACCGGTTGAGAGGATCTATTCCTCCAATTAGAGTTAAAAGGATCATGGACGAAAAGAAGCTGAATGAATATAACATAATAAAACATACAGCCCAAAATGATGCAGATATGCAAGCTTTATTTGATTTAGTTTACAATGATGTTGACTTCTGCGTTGAAAGTGTTCAACAGCGTTGCGAGTGGTTAGCATTGCAGGCGTTAAGCCAAGCCAGTGTTTCATTAACTAAGGATAATTCAGCGGGCGTCATAACAGAAAGTGCCGTTGATTTTCAATTGCCAACAGCTAATAAAGAAGTTGTTACAGCAGTTAATAGAAAATGGACAGTAGCCAATGCCAGCACTTCCAAACCTATTACTGATATTAAAACCATTTGCCAGGAAGCCAGGGGAAAGGGCGTTAAGATTAAGCATATTTTAATGAATCCAAGCAAATTAACGGACTTTTTAGCAAGTGAAGAAGTTAGCGCGTTTATTTATGGAATTATGATTAGTGAATCCGGTATAACTCCGGGCGTTGCTCCAACATTAGAAACAGTAAACCGCGTTTTAACTCAATCAGGCTTGCCAGATATTTTAATAATGGATTGTGTTATAGATATAGAAACAGAATCACACGATATTTCAAGTGTTGATCCCTGGACTTCAAAATATGTTAGCTTTATTCCAGAATTACCGTTGGGAAAATTTCTTCACGCGCCGATAGGCGCGGAAGCCGTCAAAGATCCTGGAATAATTCAGAGTAAAACAGGACATATTTTAGTACAAAGTATTTCTTCACAAGATCCAGTTATGCAAAAGACCGTCGGTTTAGCAAATGCTTTTGTATCTTTTGACAAAATAAACCAGGTATGGAGCTTGAATACAGAAAGCAATACTACCTGGTAGAAGTAAATAAGATTTTTAATTTTATGTAATTTGTAAACTCTTTTTTAAGGATCAATGGAAACGGTCGAATCCATTGATTAGCAACGGGGCGATCTATATCGCTTTTGTTTATCTCTTTGTTAGTGATATTCCATTCACTAATCACCAGGGGGAAGGGTTAAATCACTTCCCCCAACAGTAACAGCGGGGAAAGCTGAAGAGGTAAAGGGTTTATGTCTTAGTGATTAAAAATCGTTTGAATATGAGCTTATTTTGAGATGATAAAAAATAAATTATAACTCAATATTGAATTATACAATCTAATTTGTTATTATTTGATTATATATAATGAAAAAGCTCCCGGACTCTACAAAAGTGGGAGCTCTTTCAAAAACGATTTTATTTCAGTTTCTACCCGCATAGTAGCGGGCATTACCTCTTTTTATATTTTAACAGAGGTTAGCAAATAAGTAAATATCAAAGAAAGGAAAGGATAAAAGCAAATGCAAATTTTAGGTGAACTATTTGTAACCGATAATACCAAATTGGTTTTATCAAAAGGTGAATTCAAAGGCCAAGAACGAATTGACCTAAGAACAGAATTTAACAAAGACGGTGAATTTATTAAAACCAGAAAAGGAATCAATTTTAATGCCGAATGGGTTGATGATTTTATTAAATTGGTCGAAAAACTGAAAGACTAAACTCCGGTAGTTGAAAGACTGCCGATAAAAAGCCGGGGCAAAGAGGTAACTCCCGTCGCTTCTTTGCCCTGGCTTAATGACGGGAGATGATTAATATTAAGAAAGATGAATATCCGGAATTAGAACATCCTTACGATAAAAGAAGCAGAATAGAAGCGATAAAATATCCAGAGCGCAATGGTTCAGATGAGATATTTGATAATGAATTATGCGAATTTGTCAAGTTACCAACAGAACAACACAAACGAATCAAATATGGATTTTATCAGGCAAATATATATTCATTGTTAAGGCCAAAAGCGGTGAAGCTTTACGATATTATTTTATTTAATACTGATAAATGGCAAAAAACATATATTGGCAATGATAAATTAAGTAAATATTCAGGCTTATCAATAGAGGATATATCAAAGAGAAGTAACTCATTATTAAATGAATTGGAATATTATCATTTGATTCATAGACACTATACGCCACATTCCAGGGATAAAAGAAAAAGTAGGTGCATAATTATTCATAGGTGGGATAAGGCTTTTGAGTTATTGAAAAGGGATAAAAGAATAATAACAGATGAAAATGGAAATATTACATCAATAGTTGAGCCTTTTTTGGATTATCTCAAAAGAACAAAGAATAAATAAACTCTATAAGGTGGTTAATATCCCACCATATAGACACTGATAAAATTAGAGCAATAGGGGTAGGTGGTTAAAATCCCACCGGGGTAGGTGGTTAAAATCCCACCTTATAAGATACAAGAATAGGTTAGTAAGGATTAGGTGTATTTCTTTTCTCTCTTAGTCTTTTCTTAGAGTCTTATTCTTAGTATTAGGGGTATTTAGGAAAAAGGCCGTTCTTAGGTATTAGAAAGACTCTATTTACCCGGAGAGGCGCAACATAATAAAAATAAGGAAAGGAGTTAGGTTTATGGAAGTTAAAGAATTTATAATTGAGTTAATAAAAGTTGACAAGGTTTATAATGACATGATTGATAATTTAATGGGGGTTTTGGATGATCAATATTTAGATAAAATGTTACCAGAATATGGGGAATCATTAGAAAATAAAATTATGGATTTTGTTGGAATACCAAAAGAACGTGCATATAAAGAGTTAGACAAGATTGATGGTTATGGTTATTGTAGGGACTTGATTTCAGAAGAATATTGGGATTTAAGGGATAGTGGAAAATATAAAGAGGCTTATCGGTTATTAATAGATGAAGCAAAAGAAATGAAAGAAAACTTAGTAAAGGAGAAAAAATATAATGGAGAATGAAAAACAAGTTACTTATATACCGGAAAAATTATCTGAAAGATTATCTGAATATGGTAAAAAAATGAGAGTAACAGCAACAGCAGTATATTTACACTTAGTTATTGAATGTAGCAAAAATAATACTCATGAAACAGATCTAACAGATGAACAGCTTTCTCAAATAGTAGGGGTATCACTCTCAACAATCAGAAGATCATTAACCAAGTTAGATAAATATAATTTTATCAAAAGAAAGCGTATCGGGGTACGCAGGAAAATCACACTAT
>JAHKLZ010000013.1 GCA_020854775.1 Candidatus Woesearchaeota archaeon
AGTCATTGTGAAATATTTTTAGGTAGAAAATAGTTCTTTGTCAGAGTGAAATATTTTCAGGAGTCGTAAAAAATGACTGTCAACCAATGACTTAATCTTTCAGCCCCGAATTTCGACCATTGGGCACAACGGCTGGGGGTTGGTAAAGTGCAGGAGTTTGAAAGGATTTTCTATCCAGCCCTACGAAGCTACGAAAAAGCGAGGTAATTTTCTGCTCCGCTATCAACCTGCATTTTATTAACCCCTTGTTACCCAACGTAATTTATATTTAGTCAATAATTTACAATCTTAACAAAAATACTATGAAGTAAAACTTTACTTCATAGTATTTAAGAATAATTAATTAGAACATTTTCAGTTATCCTTTTTTTGAAAAGGGTTATTTTTATAAAAACTATAACCACCAAAAATGATTAATAAGATTCCTATTGATAAGGAAGAATAGATTAAGGTATTATTAGGAACATAAACAGTCCTATACTTATCTTTTTCTTTACCAAAAGTTGAAGCATAACCAAATGGGTCTTTGGGCGGTGGTGCTTTATAAGTTCTTTTTGAGTAAAATAGGTTTGATTGTGAGGTTATTATTAAAATAATTCCACAAACTATCGAAATTATTGAAATGATTTGTTTCCTGTTCATATTATTTATTGTTTTACGAACTTATAATTCAAACCTTCGCCATATTCTCTAAGTTTTCTTGGATGAATATCTTTAAGAATCATTTCACTTTCTGAAATTGAGACAATTTCAAATGGGCCTAGAGCTATGTCATCTGGATCTATACGTTCGCTGCTGTCATAAATAACAAGTATTTTACCATCGGCATTTATGACATTTTTACCTTCAAAAAATCCTTTAAGGTCTGTTACTAATCTGTAAACAACATTTTTACCTAAATTTTCAACTTTTCCCTTGTCAATTAATTTGAAATTACCATCAGTAAAACAATATGTACTATTATTGGAGTTATATTTATTCTCACTTTCTACGAATTTCAAAACATTTGGGTTTGCTTTATCCGAATTGTCAAGATAAACTTGAACACATAGCCATTTTCCTTTTATCGAAAGATTGTTTTGTGAGAAGGATTTAAAACAAAAAATTGAAAAGAAAAATAGAGGAAGAAAAACTTTGAGTAATTTCATAATCATTTAGTTTTAATTAGTTAAAAAAGAGAATTTAAGAAACAGCTAATTTTCAACAGTTTTATTAATGAATTTAACGGCAGTACCATAAATAAGTACTCTGCCGACAATTTGACCATTCATATTTTCTAGTTCAATACGAACGCCTACAACAGCATCTGCACCTATTGTCTCTGCATTTTTCTTAAATTGATCCCAAGCATTAGTATAGGCTTTTAAAATTGGACTACCAGAAAAAGTAGAAGTAACATCATAGGTAGCTGCAATAATTTCAACAATTTCGTACTCTTGCTTAACATCCAACGTAGTGTAGATAATTTTTTTCTGTTCAGTTTTGTCTTGACCTAAAGCAGATAATTGGGCAAATAGTATTAATGCCACGATTAGAAGCAAATATTGACACTTTTTCATAGTATTGAGATTTTAATTTACCTACTCGTATGGCTTTTCGGATCCGCCAGTAAATGATTTTTTCAGATACTGATTCAAAAATATGAATTGTTCAGATGATAAATTTTCAGTTAAACGGTTTATACCCAATTTACCACATTTTTATACCCAATAATTATATGTTAATAGAACCAACCTATTCTCGAAAGAAGTGAAACAATGTCTTTTAACGATTTGATATTTTGATCAGGAAATGATAATTTAGCTTTATCTATTATTCCAGTTTTTTGCTGAGAATTTGAAATGTACTTTTTTATAGTATTAAGAGGGTATTTTAAGTTTATGGCACAACGTGTAATTGTACTTTTCGGGTTAGTGTAAAAATATCTTATAATTTCAATTTGTATCGGGGAGAGTACAAAGGCTTTTTTATTTAGCATTAATTCTGTAAGTTCTGCTGTGAACTTTTCGTTATATTGGTTTTTATAATAAACTTCACCGGTTATTCCAACAAATGATTTTTCAACATATCTTTCAGTAATTGTGTATGAATTAAGATGCGATAACATATTTTTGTTTTTATCAAATTGTAATGGGCTGCTTTCTTGTAAAACCCAGTAATAATTTCCATCCTTTAATTGAATTGGAATTCTAATTCTATAAATTAGTATTAAAGGTTCTAATTGATTTTTAATAATCTTAGCGTATTTGTAAGCAGATATTGTCCAGCATAAAAAATCAAATAGATATTCTGGTTTTATTAGCGATAGATATGTGTTCACATTTAGAGGAGACGGAATGTTAACATATTCTGATAAATTATTTTCATATGTTATCGTTCCATCTATTCTTCTTATGAAGATATAGTTTTTTCTCATATAAGGAAAATGAGAAGACAAAGTATTTTCAAACTGCTCAATAATCTTATTAAGTTCTAATTGGTTTGGAGATATAGGTTCTTCAATCTCAGAGTATAACTGAGTGAATAAAACTTTAATTTCATTTATTAATGAATTCGTATCCAAGTCTTTGTGTGTTGTTTTTGCGATTCCAGTTCGTTCTTAATTATGTTGGGTAACGGTTGGTGTATGAAGCGTTGGGCATTTCGAAGCACTTTACTGCCAAACCGCTACAAAGTTTATTAAATGTAACGCCCTTGAAATTAGCACTAT
>JAHKLZ010000014.1 GCA_020854775.1 Candidatus Woesearchaeota archaeon
AAGAAATCAACCGGAACGAAGTTTACGTGCCACAAATTGAAGGTAAATGGAATATGACAAAACTCTGTAAGGAATGTTTTGAAAAAGTATTAAACGACCAATTTAACGGAAACGGAAAAATAAAAGGAATGAAAAAATGATTAGTAATATTTATTGCTATTAAAATGTGAGGGTAAAAATGAAAGATAATTTTGAAGATAGATTTGAATTTGGTATAGAAAAAGATGAAGAAATTGGTATGTGTAAAGTAATGGTTTGGGATAAATGGGCGATTCATTCCACCAAAGGAATATATGATATTAAGCAGGGCAAATATAGATTTTGCGAAGATAATAAACTTGATATTGATGTTGCTATTGAACTTTTGAAAACTGAATTCAGACAACAAACTCCAATAACTGAAAGGAATAATGAAAATGCGAAAGTTTAGGCTACAGATAAAATTTGAAGCAGATGACGAAATCGATATAGGAGTTTTTAACCGGGTTGTAGATGATACAATTCGTTCAGCTATGAAAATCCAAAAATGCACAGTAACCGAAACCAGAGTAGAGGAGTTAGAAAATGAAAGAGAAGTTGGAAACTAAACTTCTGAAGCTATACCAAGCCAGAGATAAGATAGATGACAAAATAAGGAAAACCAAAATAGAGTTAAGGCGGGTAACGTTAGACGAGGTTTGGAGAAAAAGAGTTGTGAGGAAATAGTTTGACATTTCACATAAAAGAATATATAATAATAGATAAATATATTAATTAGGAAATTATATGAGAAAGAAAAAAGAAATCAAAATCTACTATAACACTTGGAAAAAGATTAAATTATATTCAGTTTATAAAAACAAGCCAATGTGTGTAATAGTAAAAGAGCTTGTAGACAAGTTGCCAGATAATGGCAAAGGCAGTTCCTCAAATTCAGGTTGAAAATACTGCCCGCCAAAATGTAGACATAGACAGTTCCTTTAAAAAATATCTTGCCATGATAAATTACTGTCCGTTTAAGATTAGGCAAAAGTGATTCCTTAACAAAAGCCAGCGGGGAAACCCGCCGATGAATATATCACTCGCCTAAAAATAGGCAAAGGTAGTTCCTTAATATTTGACAAAATGCGACAAATACTACCCGCCTAAAAATAAAAAAGGAGATAAATGAAATGAAATCTACACTGAAACTTTTTAAAGCCTTGCCAGTTAAAGGAAACCAGAAACCTTCGGAAAATCTATACAAAGAATTACTTAAACAAACCATTGAAAAAGGATTTGTATTTTCACCGGAAGTTGTAGCTGATTATAACGATTATAAAAGATTAATAAAACTTACAGAAGAAATTATCGGAATGTCCGGAGAACAAGCTAATATGACTTTTCATAAATCATGGAGAAAAGTCAAAGAGGTAAGTATCGAACAATTAGTTATTGAACAGCTAATTCATTATTTCACTACTTACGGATTTGAAAGATTGGGGATTTATGATTCTGATTCAGTCTATATTCCTAATGAAGTATTGGAAATTCCAGAACTAAAAGAAGGGATTACTTTAACAATCATTAAAGGATTAACCAAAAAGGAATTAAAATCTAAATTAATGACTTTGTTAAATTCAGGAATTGCCCTAAAAGAAGATACAATTCAAGATGTGATAGATGTAGCTCTATATGTAGGGGTAAACGAAAAAGACATTGAAAAAATCAATAACCGGGAAGTTAAGATTATCCTATATGAATATCTTAACATTTTACCTGAGAATCCAGTTGAATTTTTGAGATATGTGGTTTATGTAGCTACTAATGAAACCTTATTGATTAAATCTAAAAGTCTGATTGATAAGATAAGGGAATCTAAGAATGTTAAAGTAGTTAGATTATTTCAAAAATACGACCTTACTAAATTAGCTGAAATCTTTTTTCGGTATAAACCTATTTTTCTTGCATTTAGAACTAATCAAACAATGAAAACCTTAATCAATAAATTAAGAAAATTGGCAAATGAATATCATAAACCAATGCCAGAAGATTATTTGAACTCAATAACTGCCAAAATTAAAAACAATATATCTATTAACATTAAAGAACTTGAAAACTACCTTGAAAAGGTAACTACGTTCAGGAAGATAAGATTAGCTTATGCTTTAAAATTTCGAACTAAAAAAGATATAGATTCAATTTTATACAGGATACGAAACGGAAAATCTTATGCTGATAGTCTTGATATTCCTAATAAAGAAAAATATCGTATCTTTACTCAGCAGATATTGGATATAGTTATAGACTCAATAATTAAAGACTTAAATGTCAAAGGCAAAAAAATCTATATTCCTGAATTTATCCATTATGCCTTGCCAACTACTGAAAAGCAGTTTACAGGGAATTTTCCTTCCGGGACTTACGTTGAACTTGATAGAGACATGGTATTTGGAATTAACTGGAAAAATATACAAGGGCATAGGATAGATTTGGATATGTCTTTAATCTCTGAAGAAGGGAAGTTTGGTTGGGATTCTTTTTATCGAAACGAGAACAGAACTTTATTATTTTCAGGGGATGTAACTAACGCACCAAGAGGGGCTACTGAATTATTTTATGTATCAAAAACTCCTGAAAGTAATTATATCGTGAATGTGAACTATTTCAACTACAATAAAGATGTACCAGTACCTTATAAGATTGTAGTAGGAAAAGAAAATAGCAAAAACATGAGTGAAAATCGAATGGTAGACCCGAATAATATCGTAGCTATCACTAATTCAGAAATTAAACATAAACAGAATATAATCGGGTTATTAACTACAAATGGAGATAAGACAAGATTCTATTTTGCCGAAACTTCTATCGGAAATACTATAACTTCCGGATTAGGAAATGTAGCAAACTGGAGCAGAAAATACTTACTTAATTACTATACTAATTCAATCAATTTTAAAGATATATTAATTAAAGCAGGGGCAAAATTGGTAGAAAAAGAAAAATGCGAAATTGACTTATCACCTGAAAATATCGATAAAAATACATTTATAGATTTATTGAAATAGGAAGGATAAAATCAGGCAAGGGTTTGCATTAGCCC
Organism: Candidatus Woesearchaeota archaeon; assembly: GCA_020854775.1. NCBI lineage: Archaea > Nanobdellati > Candidatus Woesearchaeota > Candidatus Woesearchaeota archaeon. The sequence continues at coordinate 3,062 of JAHKLZ010000014.1, forward strand.
TGTTTTCTCTTGCCTGCCTTCCTGAAAAGGAGGGGAAATGACAAAATGCCACCAGTGTGAATATTGGGAAAGTGATAACAGAATAAAAGGAAAGTGTTTGAACGGAATTTTTTTTAATGAACAATATAATAAATTCAGTTATGATGATTTAGTTCCATATCTCCAGTTCGGTTGGGATAAAAAAACCATTATATCTTTGGGAACAGATTGGGAGTTTCAATGCAAATACGGAAAACGAAAGGAGAAAAAATGACAAATAAAGAATGGCTGGAAAAGGTTAAAAAAGATGATGATGGGACGATAGCAGAAACTATTGCAAAAGCAAGAAAAAGTTTATTCGCCGACGAGGGAGCAATATCAGAATTTATTATGAATTATCGTAAATTAAAAGCCCTCGAAATTATTGCAGAGGAATTGATTGAATTTAAGGAAATAATAAATTTTGCATTATTACATCATAGTTTTATGGGATTAAGAAAAGAACTTGTAGAAGCATTTGGGGAAGAAGAAGTTAAAAAAGCGGAAAAGGCTAATGAAGAAAAAACGAAAATCTAAAATCTCTTTAAGAGAGAAGAACATCAAAATAAAAACTTTAGATGGCTATTGGTCTAAATGTATAAAAGCCAGAGATAAAAAATGCGTCTTTTGTGGCAATACCAATATGAGTGAATTAGAAGCTCATCATATCAGAGGAAGGAGGCATTCAGAAGTTAAGTTTGACCTTAAAGACGGAGTAGCTTTATGCAAACCATATAAAGGGTGCAACGGACATTATAGGGCGCACCACGAATACGAAATGTATGAATGGATTAAGGATTATATAGGGAGGGACGTATATGATGATTTAGACAGAAGGTCGTATCAGGTTAAACGCTGGACTCCGCTTGAAAAAAGAGATTTATTGAATTATTTTAAGGAGTATTTAAAGGAGAATGGAGATGGGGAGAAATAAAACATATAAAAGTTTAATGACTTTAGACGAGGCGATATTACTAATAGACGAAACTTTTGACGGATATTATGAATGTATGGAATACAGAAAAAGAGGAGATAAAAAACTATATCCCAAGACCACTATGAAAGCAGATAAAAAAGCATTGATTGCCAAAATAATGGAATGGGAATATAAAGCCGGGTTATTGGATTATATTAATCCTGAAAATAGAAAAAAAATAGAAGGGGAATATCAAG
>JAHKLZ010000015.1 GCA_020854775.1 Candidatus Woesearchaeota archaeon
AGGTATTCAAAAGCATCACCCAGTTTTTCGCTATGGTCGTAATGAAACTCATTGATAACCTTCAGAAACATTTTTAACGTCTCTGGGTCTCTGTAAGGCAGGTATGCGTTTTTAAAAATATCTCTGAAAAGTTGCGGTATATTAGGATTTTGGTTCAGTTTTACTATTGCTTCTCCGTAAAGTGCCAACATTTCATACCCGCCCAATTTGGGGTCAAATATTTTTGTCCAACTGTATTTTTCGTAATCGCCTGTAAAAAAAGTAGCTTCTCCACCAAATTCCATTGCTTCCTTATCCATGTCGTCCATGAATTTATATATCATAGCAATGGTAATTTGCTCAACCTGGCTTTGTGGGTTTGGTAATTTTCCTACCAAAATATCTCTTGCAGTATCAATCCTGCGTTTTGTTTCTTGGTCTAACATTTATGCAACAAATTTATTAAGTGATACATTATCTTTTATGTACTCAGGTATCGCAAAACGCAATTCAGGAGGCAACTTTCTGAATACATCACCATTTGGATTGGTGTTTAATAATGCATATTTTCTATTTTCAATTATGTCTCTGAACTCAGAGTCTGTAATGTAACTTTTAAAATAATCCCTTGCGAAAGTGAAGTATTCCTCAGGGGGCAAATAACGGCTATCAAACTTTTCAAATTCCTCGTCAAGAAGTTCGTCTTTTGATTTAAAATAAGGAATAAAACCAAAGATTTTTTCAATGATTTCTCTCAATGATAACCGCCTGTCAATTTTTATGGCATTCCGCAGTTTGCTTATATTGTAATACTCTTCTGGCTTATCAAATATTTGACTGATAATGTATTGTTCTATTGCATCAAAATCTTTTTGCTGAACTAATTCCTTGATTTTGTCATCCTCTTTTACTTTATCTTCAAATTTCTCAAAATACATTCGGTCAATCTTCATTCCTTCAAGCCCAATTTCATTGACTGTAAAGGTTTTTAAAGGGTCGTGTCTTGTGCTGTCGTATTCGTCAACAACATAACCGCCTCCGCCACCGCCTTCGGTTGAAGTTCCTTTTGGAGGTAACTTTAAAACTTCATCGTAATTGAATTTTTCCTCAAAATACTCGCAGTTTGCAAAGAAGTCAAAAAGTTTAAACCTCGACTTTTGCAAGTTTTCTTCAGGAATGTTTTCAATTAAACTCTTATCTTTCAAAACCTCTTTATTCGCAAAATTGAATTTTCTTGTTCCTCTACCTTTGATTTGAATAAAGTCGGTTGGAGAGAAAATTGGTCGCATCAAACACACATTTAAAATATCAGGGCAATCATAACCTGTTGTCATCATTCCAACTGTAACACATACGCGGGTTTTGCTTGTCTGGTATAAATCATGAAAGTTACCTTTACCACCTAAACGATTGTTAGTAAAGTTAATCGTTAATTGCTGTGCATCTGGTATCCATGAGGTAACTTGCATGGCAAAATCAGATTGATATTTGCCCGGAAACATTTTGTCGGCAAATTCATTCAGAATTTGTGTGATTTTAGCAGCGTGGTTTTGACTTACACAAAATAAAATAGATTTGCCAATTTCACCAGAAATTGGGTCTTTATAAGCGTTCTCTAAAAATGTTTTACAAAAAATGCGGTTCGTGTTTTCGGAAAACAATTTCTTTTCAAAGTCACGCTGCGAAAATGTAGTCGAGGTTTCTTCTCCATTATCGTCTGTTATTTCAACCGTGTAACCTTCATCGCTTAAAAGCTGTGTAGTTATTTCTGTTCTTGCATCGACAACACAAGGATTTACTAAAAAACCATCTTTAACGCCATGTAATAGACTATATTGAAAAGTTGGTTTGCCATCTTCACAACCAAAGGTTGTGTAAGTGTCCAAAAGCATTCTCCTTTCTAATTCTCTTGGGTCTTTTTCGCTTAACTCTCCTGCATCAATCTTTTTTAAATAGTCCTTTGGTGTTGCTGTCAGACCTAACTTGTAGCCAATAAAATATTCAAAAACAGCTCTGCTGTTACCTCCGATACTTCTATGTGCTTCATCAGAAATTACAAGGTCAAAATCAGTTGGTGAAAAAATCCTTTTGTATTTGTTTTTGAAAAGAAACGATTGCACTGTCGAAACAACAATTTCTGCTTGCCGCCAGTCATCCCTATTTTCTTTGTAAATACTGCACTTATAATCAGTTCTTAAATATTCTTTAAAAGCTTTATCTGCTTGGTCTTCCAATTCCAAACGGTCAACCAGAAACAAAACTCTTCTTGCGTTTCCTGTTCGTAAAAACAATTTGATTACGGCTGCTGAAGTTAAAGTTTTGCCAGTACCAGTTGCCATTTCAAATAAAAAACGGTCTTTACCAGCTTTTACTTCTTCCTGTATCCGTTCTATAGCTCTAACTTGATACTTTCGCAAAAACCTTAACTTATTTTCTTCAATAAAAGCACTGCGTTGCGATTCATCAATATATCTTGGGTCGCTGGCATAGTCTGGTTTTTGAGTTTTTACAATGTAATCTTCTTTTACTGTTTCATTCACTAATGCATCAGCATTTGGCTTAAATTCCGTATATCCGATAACAGTCTCAGGTTTCGGAAATGTTGCAATAATATTTGGATTTCCTCTCTGTAAATCCCAGAAGTAATGCAAATTACCATTTGAAAGAATTATGAATCTACAGTTTTGAGATTGTGCATATTTTCTGGCTTGTTCCTTAGCAAAGAGTGGGTTTATTTCTTCTTTCTTTGCTTCTAAAACAATGAAAGGAAAACCTTTGTCGTCAAGTAACAGATAGTCAATAAAGCCATTTTTTGTTTTTTCAAAATCTTCACCGAATTCATCTAATTCAGTTTGAGTTAGTTTTGTTTTATTCTCAAGTACAATATTGGCTCTTCCTTCTTTCGAATCAAAGAATCGCCATCCCGCTTCTTCAAGCAGTTTATTGATTTTTATTCTTGCTTTAGCTTCTTTTGACATTACAATTTTGTTCTATTTTAAAATCACAAATTTAGTTTTAAATTCTCAATATCAATTATTCAAATAAGTCGCTGTCTTTCAATGGTGCGTAGGCAAAATGAAGGCTCTTTTGGCTGCGAAGCGGTCGCCCGTGCGTTTGGGCAGCCAAATGTGCCTGAATGTGCGGTGGGTTTCCATTTTCTTTGTCCTTATGCAGCAAAAATTCTTTTCTCATTCTGTCGTCTGTTTTGTCTTTTTACAATGAACGCCAAC
>JAHKLZ010000016.1 GCA_020854775.1 Candidatus Woesearchaeota archaeon
AAAAAAACATTGCCTAACACGGGGTTAAGCTCATTGCCTTTTAGCTCATTCGATACATTTTCGGTATTCATAACTATTTGTTTTTGTGGTTAGTATTCTGGTTTACGAAGGTCGGCAACGAAGCCAAACCCCCAACCGTTGGCAAACATTTTAAACGAAAACACGAAATTAATATAAATCAACACCTAATAATCGTTTTGAAAAATTATAAATTAAGACTTAATAATAAACCAATAATCATATGACAGAATTTACTGAAAAGATAATAATTGGTTCTATTACACTAATTATTGGAATAATCCTCAAACACATTTGGGACAAATACATTAACAGAATTACAAAACTAAAATACTCAATATGGCATAATTATATTGGGTCTTCGATTGATGATGTGAAATTTGGTTCTGTAAAATTACTTTATAATGATAGTGAATTGAAAAATTTATATTCCTCAAATGTTATAATTAAAAATGAAACAGGTAAAGACCTATCTGATATAGAATTAAATATCTCTTGCGACAATCAGAGTTTAATTCTTGTTTCTCACGGTAGAAATGTAAATAGCATTAAAGAACTTGAGTTTACAGAAAAATATTCAGAAATAATAAATAATAATAATCCTAATGACGCTACATATATTTATACTAGAAGGGATTACGTTATTCCAGTAATTAACAGAGGGGACACCATTGAAATAACTTTATTAACAACTAATTATGCAAAGCAAAAGCCATTTTTGTTTGTTACAACAGAACATAAAGGTGTTAAACTAAAATATTACATTGAACAGATTAAACTAATGGGTGTTTCGCAATCGCATAGCACAATAATTGGATTAATTACATCTCTTATTATTTGTACACCAATATATTACTTCATAGACAGTAAATTATTAATTATAGTACTAATCCTTCTAAATGGGTGGATTTCTTCGCTTTATGGAGTAATAATATTAAAAACAAGTAATTGGTTGAAAAGGATAATTGAGTAAAAAAATGAAACTATAGTTAAGATATTCTGAATATAAAAAATGAATTTTAAAAGCATTTTATGGAAAGTTTAAAATACATATTATCAATTATTTCAGGAGGTATTTTACTAGAAGTGCTCAAACTTTTTTACCCTGACATAAAAAACATATTTAACAGAAAAATTGAAGCGAAAAAAATATTCAACAAACACTCTGACACAATTTTAAAATCAGCAGATGAACTATTTGGTAAAATTTATTCTCTTGCTAAAGAGGACTTTCAACTATTTACAAAATATAATAAGGATAAAGATGAAATGAATAAAATTTATGTACTTTACTTGTTTGCAAGTTTTTGGGCTAGCTTAAGTATATTAAAAAAAGAAAGTAGTTATTTTCATCTTGCTAGAATAAAAAAAGGAGAGAGATTGTTGTGTTTTGTTACTTCCTATGAATCGAAAAAGAATCGGATTTTAGATAGGTCTTATCAAAGAGCAATTGGGGAATCAGTTGTTCAAAAGGATAACTCTAATTATCAAATAATGTCTTTATTTGAATTCACGAATGAATATAATAATGAGGATTCGAACCTAAGAAAAGTAATTACTCCCTTAGAAAAATCATTATTTTTAACAGGTGATAAAACCCATCGTCAAAAAATTCTTCTTTTTGGAATAATTATTCAATCGTTAATTGATTTCTTAGATAGAAAACATAATGTTGTTCGAAACAGGGAACCATATATTAATAAACTTAGTTTAAAAACAAAGGGTGAGTTAAAAAATAGGATTTTTAATCATTATTTGACATTTGTTAAAAATGCTAGTATATACTATAAAAAACGACCTCCCGCCAAGTATGATTTGCAATTACTCGCAAAAAGCCTTTTTGGGAGAGTCCGTATCTTAAATAGATAAACTTTATCTTTAATTCTCAAAGATAACACTTTTATAATAATGAATCAAGTTTTTTATAAACTATTGCTATATAATTAACAAGTGTAAGTCTGAAATAATTAATAAAAAGGGAGAGAAAATGTTAAATAAATAAAAACGTTTGCCAACAAGGGGTGTAGCCAATGTGGGTTGATACTGGGACTTCGGAGCGGTTTCGCCCGCTCGGGCGTTTTCGTCGGGGGACGAAAACGTAACACGCTCTCCCACACTTGCCACACCCTCAGCCGTTGGGCAAAATAATGAGAGAAAACTATGGATAAAAATAAAAATACTGATAAAATGAATAAAATGAATCTAGAAAAAGACCTTGCAAAGTTAATGGAAGAAATTAAGAGGCAAGGATTTGAAACTACGGACGAGATTAACGATTTCTTAAAAAATTTGCAGGGACAAAGCCTAGATGAACTACCTGAAAGAACTGATAAAAAAGGTCGCTCACAGGATTTAGTTTTTGATGCTTACGAACAACCTGTTTCAAAAGGAAAGAAATTAGTTAAACAGGCTCTGGAACTTGACCCAAATAATGCAGATGCTTATAATTATCTTGCAAGTTTAGAAAAGGACATTGACAAGGCAATATCAATGTTTGAAAAAGCAATTAAAGCTGGCGAAAAGACTCTTGGAAAGACATTTTTCAAAGAAGAAAAAGGAAATTTCTGGGGGATGATTGAAACACGACCTTATATGCGAGCTAAAGCAGGTCTTGCAGACTGTTTTTATGTCAAAAATGAAGTTGATAAAGCAATTGAAATTTATGAGGAAATGTTGGAGCTAAATCCAAATGACAATCAGGGAATTAGGTATTTATTATCAACATTATTATTGAGTAAAGAAGACTTGTCCAGATTTGTAGGGTTTATAAAAAATTCTGAAGAAGAAGATTGTGCGGTTTGGAATTATAACAATGCTTTATATCAATTTAAAATATCAGGAAAGACAACAAAAAGTGATAAAGAATTACTGAAAGCATATAAAAGTAATAAATTTGTAATAGACTATATGTTAGGAGTTAAAGAAATGCCTAATGAATTGCCACGATATATTGGAATAGGAGATGAAAACGAAGCTATTTCTTATGTTAATGGAGCTTGGACAATTTGGGAAAAAACAGAGGGAGCATTAGATTGGCTTTATGAATTTAAACAAAATAGAATGAATCTGAATTAATTACTTTGCCCAACAAGGGGTGTACCCAATGTGGGGGATTTCTAGACAATCCAGCTGTTTCGCCCGCTTGGGGCGTCCTTATCGGGGGATAAGGACGCTGGCCCCGAACTCCCCCACTGGGTACACCCCCAGCCGTTATGCACAAAAATTATGAAGAGACTGATAATCATATGTTTGATAATAATTGCAACAATAAATACTTTTGGGTTAAAGCCCGAAAGAGAATATAGACTTCGTCCTGAAAATTATGCATTAATATACAAGGAATTAAAAGTTATAACTGATGATGGTCTAAAAATTAAAACGTGGTTTTTTCCTGCTCAAGACTCTGTATCAAACGAAGATTGGGAAAAAGCTTGGAAAAACCCTGTTAGAAAAGAATATAAGCTAAAATACAATCAACCGAGGCCAACCATTTTAATCTGCAATGGAGATGCAGGAAATATGTATTTGCTAATTCAATATGCAAAAGAACTTGTGACACAAGGATATAATGTTGTAACTTTTGATTGGCGTGGTTTTGGCGAAAGCGACAATTGGGAAACGGATGAAGATCAATTAGTTTATTTTGAATACTTAACTGATTATAATGCAGTATTAGACGAAGTGCTTAAACAAGATGAGGTTGATGGAAAAAGAATAGGTTTATATGGCTTTTCAACAGGTGCTTATTTATCATTTGCTATTTTTTCACAGAGAATCGAGACGAAAGCTTATGTTGGTAGAGCTTTATTGACAAATTTTGAATCATCTGTTAAGTTGTTGAAACAAAAACGTCCAGAAAGGAATATAATAATTCCTGAAAATTATCCCCTTGACTTATTGCCTGAAAGGATTGCTGGGAAAATTGAAAAACCTAGTTTTCTAATAGTGGGTGAACTAGATGACATTACACCTGTTTCAATGAGTTTAGAAATATTTAATTTATTGAAAGGCGAAAAACAACTGTGGGTTGTGAAAAACGCAACACACGGTGGTGCAAAGGGACCTGACTTTATAGACTTTAAGAAATTTATGTTGCAATTAAAGACATTTTATGATACAAATCTATAAAATTTCAGTGCATAACAAGGGGTGTAGCCAATGTGGGTTGACATTGGAACTTCGGAGCGGTTTCGCCCGCTCGGGCGTTTTCGTCGGGGGACGAAAACGTAACACGCTCTCCCACACTCGCCACACCCCCA
>JAHKLZ010000017.1 GCA_020854775.1 Candidatus Woesearchaeota archaeon
CGAAACATTTATATATTTTGAAATCTACTTTATTAATAGGGATATTAGTTTAGATAAACAAAATAAATTAGATGATTTGTGTACTGACAATAGTTTACAAAGTACAATTTCTCAGGAACAAATTCAAAATCTAATGACTGAAAATTTGTTAGCTATAGATTACGGGTTATATTTCAATAATTTGTTTGATGCTAGAAGAAAACAAGCACTAGATATAATTGTGAGAATGCCTATTGATGCATTTTCCAATGAAGAGTTATCTAAAACTAAGTCTTGGAACAATTTAGAAAAGAATTATGAAGATAAACAAATAAGCGCATCAAAATTAGAAGAAAAACTAAAAAAAATTAAATCTTCTGATTATGAAGCTTTACTTAGAAAAGCCAAAGATCAAAATAAACGTTTAGAAAAATTAAAACATATAGCTGAAAATCTTCATGAAGACATTGAACATTTTTATATTAAAAAATATGTTCAAGAAGGATTAGATCGTACTTTTAATTTAAAAAATATTAACAAGAAAAAAATAGATCTTGTAAGTAAAGTTATTGCTAATCGTGCTAAGATAGATTCTAATGGTGATATCGTTTTGTTTTATGCTATTCAAAAATCTTTAATTAATAATGAAAATGTTAACAAAGATTCATTATTAAAAGAATATTTGAATGCTAGTTTAAACGCGTTATGGGAAGTTCAAACTTTTAAAGGCGAAAGTACTTTGATAAGAGATGTTGTTAATCCTAAAAAATTAATTCGTGTAGATAAGTTTAATCGTGAAACTTTAAAAACTTATTTCGCTATGAGTGCTGTTGTTGCAGAAAAACTGTGTTTGTTAAATTCCATGTCTTATAAGAATCATATTTTTGCGAACAGCATGGAGTCTCTTGAAGCATATCATCCTGGTTCTGATTTGGATTTAAGCCAATTGGAAAAAGCTCTTGATTCTAGTAATTATAGATTAGATGAGGATCGTGGAGAAATAAGAACTGCTATTGATTTTAAAAAAGGAGATAATAAAAGAGAAAGAGCAAAAGTCGGAGTTTCTATTAAAGTTAAAGATGATCAAGTAATTTTAAAATATAGAGCTATAGGTGTTTTTGGTAAAAAAATTGACATAGTTGTAAAGTATGAAAACGGCGAGATTAAAGATTTGCCTCACATAGAATATTCAAATCAAGAAAGACTAAAAGTAGGTCCTGATATTGAATTTAAAACATATGATTGCGGAAACATAAATTTGTTTATTGAAGGCTCAAAACATGATGTTTTATCTGAAAATGATGTTATAAAAAATGATGTTAAAAAAGACAACATGATTAATCCTTTTTTTACAGGTCATTTTTCAGATAGAAAATTAAACTTGGTGGCTATGGGTGGAGAAGGTTTAGCGTGTGCTGATAATTTTATTAGACAACACTATGGAACTATTTTAAATGCTGCTAAAAATTATAACTCTAATTAGTATTATTTGACTTTTTTGTTTAAATTAATTTTATATACTAATTAAGATTTGTTTAGTTATGTTTAAAAAAATTCATATTGTTGGAGGCCCTGGTTCTGGTAAAACAACTCTTTCTTTAACGTTATCTAAAGAATTTGGCTTGCCTGTTTTTGATTTAGATAATTTTTATTGGAAAAGCGATGATTATTCATTCAAAGAAAAAGAAGATTTAATTGTTCGTGATAATAATTTGAAAAAAGTTTTATCTAAAAAGAAGTGGATCACAGAAGGTGTTTATTTTAATTGGGCTTGGCATTGTTTTGAAAAAGCAGAAGTCATTATTTTTTTAGAGCCTGGTTTCTTGGTTTCTTCTTTTAGGATTATTAAACGTTTTTTTATGTGCAAATTAGGTTTTGAAAAAAGAAAAAAGAAAGAATTATGGATTAATTTATTTAGGCTTCTTGTTTGGAATAAAATTTACACGTTTAAACATATTCCTTTGTTAAAAGAAAAAATTAAATCATTAAATAAAAAAGTTATTTATGTTAAGACTTCTAAGACTGACGTTGTTTCTTTATTAAAGTAATTATTTGTTGTAGTTTTTTTTATAAAAAACATTCTTTGTTTCAGATTTGAACCATTTTGTTTCAGGAAGTTTTTTAGGTTGTTAAAAAAAATTCATAAATTAATTATAAAAAACAACATTTTTCCTCGTCAAAAACATTAATAATTACGAAAAATTTATAAATTAAACTGCATTCCTTAATTTAGGTATATGTATACTGGGTGAGAAATCTGAAACCAAAACTATTGAAACAAGACATTTTTTCTAGGACGCTTTCAAATAGGTTCAACAACTACAGATTAAAAACGCATTCCAAAGTGCCTGTTTACAAACCTGTGTATTCGTTGAACTTCGTAGCTGCTTAGAAAATAATAAATCATTTTTTTTCTTTTTCATTAACTAGATTTTAAACTATTTCTTTTGAAACACTTCATTTTTTTCTTTTAATTTTCTGCTTGCTTATTTAATTTATTTAACGACTTCGTCGTGCATTAACAAGAAAATTTCAAAAAATTTTCTTCTCAAAAACTTTATAAATAAAGTGGTGTTCCGCTGTATTACAGCGGGGTGGAGCAGGCAGGAGTGCTCGCAGGGCTCATAACCCTGAGGTCGGAAGTTCAAATCTTTCCCCCGCTACCTTTATTTTCTCGTTTGTGTGTTTTGATTTTGTATTCGTGGTTATGAGTCCTTCGAGTAGAGTTTTTTTCGATTTTTGTTGTTTTTTTATTTTGTTTTTTCGTGTTTTTTTTCGTAATTTTTTTTAATTTTTTATTATTTGTTTATTTTTATGTTATTGAATCTTATTAGTGAAGTTACTGTTCGTGGCGCGATGTTTGAGCACGGATCTTTGATTTTGCTTCGTAGAAAAAACAAGAATAATTTTATTTTTCTTGTGAAGAGATTTGATTCTTTGTTTGAAATTATTGATAAGTATAGGTTTGATTGTTCTGAGATTAAAGATTTAGTTGGTTTTGTTCAGTCTTGTGGGATTTTGTGTGACTTGGTTGAATTTGTTGTTGATGATATTATTTCTAGGAAGGTATTAAATTTGAATTTCTATGAGGTTAAAACAAGGCGTCATGATTCTAAGCGTAAATATTTTGAAACTTGTTTTTCTAATTATGAGTTTATGAAGAATGTTTCTATTCGTGGTTCTGGTGTTTTTTTAGTTGGTATTTTGTTGTTTGAGGCGTGGCGTTTTAGTTTTAATGTTCATGATTATAATGATACTTTTCTTCGTGTTTATGATTCTTCTGAGAATAAAACTGTTTTCTTTTCTCGTAAGCCTATTAAGAAATCATAATTTTTTTTGGTGGGGTTTAAGGTAATATCATTATAGCGATGGTGAAGTATATTATTAGTCCGAGCGCGTCTACTATGGTTGTTATTAGTGGTGAGCTTGCTACTGCGGGGTCTATTCTTAATTTTGATAATATGAATGGTAGCGCTGCGCCTATTAGGTTTGAGACTAGTATTATTGTTAGCATTGCTAGGCCTACTATTAGTCCTATGGTGTATCCTCCTCTGAAGTATCCTATTATGCTTGCTAGTATTCCTAGTGTTAAGCCTAGTATTAGTCCCATCATTATTTCTTTTAGTAGTACTTTGAACCATTCGTTTAGTTTTACGTCTTCTGTTGCTATTGCTCTTATCATTAGTGTTGCGGATTGTGAGCCTATGTTTCCTCCGCTTCCTATTAGTAAGGGTATGAAGAAAGCTAGTGCTATTGCTGAGCTTAATGTGTTTTCAAACATTGCGAGTACGCCTGATGAGAATAAGCTTACAAATACTAGTAGTGATAACCAGAATATTCTTTTATGGTATAGTGTAAATATGCTTGCTTGTTTGTAGCTTGTTTGTAGTGGTGTTACTGCTCCTATTTTTTGTATGTCTTCTGTTGTTTTTTCTTCGGCTACGTCTAGTAAGTCGTCGAATGTTACTATTCCTATTAGTACGCCTTCCGAGTCTATTACTGGGATTGATGATAAGTCATATTTTTGCATTATTTTTACTGCTTCTTCTCTGTCGTCGTGTGCGTTTAGGCTTACAGGGTTGTATTCTAAGAAGTTTTCTATTTTGTCTTCTTCATCTGCTAGTATTATTGTTCTTAGTTTTATGCTGTCTAGTAATCTTTTATTAGAATCTATTATGTATACTCTATTTAGTGTTTCTGAGTCTTTTCCTCTTCGTCTTATTCTTTGTAGTGCTTCTTTTACTGTCATTTCTTTGTATATTGACACGTAGTCAGGTGTCATCATTCTTCCTACGCTTTCTTCAGGGTATCCTAGTAAGCTTTTTGTTTCTTTTAGGTCTTCTGGTCTTAGTAATTTGAAAAGTCTTCTTGTTATTATTCCAGGTAGTTCGTCGAATAGTAATGCTCTGTCGTCAGGACTCATATTCGTTAAGATTTGACTTGCTTCTTTGTTTGTGAAAGCGCTTAATAGTTCTTCTTGGCTTTCTAAGTCCAGGTATGAGAATACATCTCCTGATATTTTTTTTGGTAATGATCTGAATAATAGTATTGAGTCTGATTCTTCTAGTGTTGTTATTAGTTCTGCTATGTCTTGTACTTGCCAATCCGTTATTTTTTCTTTTATTTTTTTTAGGTCTCTTTCTTTTATTGTTTCTATAATTTCTTCTTTGTCGTAGTAAACCATTTTTTTAAGAAATGTTTTTTTATTTATATGTTTAACTTAATATTTTTTTCAGTTACTTTTTTATATCGTTGTTCTTTTCTTTTTTATTATTGGAGGGTGTTTTTGATGAGTGATTTTAAGATTAAAGATATTAATTTAGCTATGCAGGGTAGGAAACAAATTGATCTTGCTGAGAAAGAGATGCCGGGTTTGATGGCTCTTCGTGATAAGTATTCTGGTTCTAAGCCTTTTAAAGGTGCTAAGATTATGGGTAGTCTTCATATGACTGTTGAGACTGCTGTATTAATTGAGACTTTGGTTGCGCTTGGTGCTGAAGTTCGTTGGGTTTCTTGTAATATTTATTCTACGAATGATGAGGCTGCTGCTGCGATTGTTAAATCAGGTGTTAGTGTTTTTGCTTGGAAGGGTGAAACTCTTAAGGATTATTGGTGGTGTACGAAGCAGGCTCTTAATTTTAATGGTGTTGGTCCTGATTTGATTGTGGATGATGGTGGTGATGCTACTCTTATTGTTCATAAAGGTGTTGAAATTGAAAAGAATCCTGTTTTGCTCGAGAAAGATTATAGTGGGGAGGGTGAGGATTTTTATGAGTTAATGTCTTTGCTTAAAGAAACTTATGATGAAGATAAAGGGTTTTGGACAAAAATTTCGAAGAACATCAAGGGTGTTTCTGAGGAAACTACGACTGGTGTTCATAGGCTTTATGAGATGCTTAAGCGTGGTGAATTGTTGTTTCCTGCTATTAACGTGAATGACTCTGTAACTAAGTCCAAGTTTGATAATTTGTATGGTTGTCGTGAGAGTTTAGCTGATGGTATTAAGCGTGCTACGGACGTTATGATTGCGGGCAAGGTTGTTCTTGTTTGTGGTTATGGTGATGTTGGTAAGGGTTGTGCTCAGTCAATGAAGGGTTTTGGTGCTCGTGTCATTGTCACGGAGGTTGATCCTATTTGTGCTTTGCAGGCCGCGATGGAGGGTTTCGAAGTTAAAACCGTTGAGGACGTTATAAGGGATGTGGATATTTTCGTTACGGCTACGGGTAATAGGGATGTTATAACTTTGGAGCATATGAAAAACATGAAGGATAATGCGATTGTTTGTAACATTGGTCATTTTGATAATGAAATCCAAGTTTCAAGGCTTGAAAAAGATAAAGATGTTTTGGAGATGAATATTAAGCCTCAGGTTGATAAGTACACGTTTAAGGATACTGGTAGGAGTATAATTTTGTTGTCTAAGGGTCGTTTAGTAAATCTTGGTAATGCGAATGGTCATCCTAGTTTCGTTATGAGTAATTCTTTTACGAATCAGGTTTTGGCGCAATTGGAATTGTGGCAGAAATCTTATGAATTAGGTGTTTACATGTTACCTAAAGAATTGGATGAGGAGGTTGCGCGTCTTCACATTGCTAAACTTGGTATTAAGCTTACTGAGTTGACGAGTGAGCAAGCGGAGTATTTGAGTATTGAGAAGAATGGTCCGTTTAAGCCTGCTCATTACAGGTACTAATTTTTTTTTTTTTTTAAATATTTTTTTGGGGTGTTGTTGTATGTTTGATGTTGTTTGCATTGGAAATGCTTTGGTTGATATAACTGTTAATGTTGATGATTCTTTTATTGTTGGTGCTGGTTTGAAGAAGGGTTCTATGTCTTTGGTTGATGATGTTTCTCAGAAATTTTTATTATCTTCTATTATGGGTATGCGTTCAACGCTTTCTACTGGTGGTTCTGCTTCTAATGTCGCGTTAGGTGTTGCTTGTCTTGGTGCTAAGAGTTGTTTTATTGGTGGTGTAGGTGTGGATGATAATGGTTCGTTTTTTGAAGACTTTTTAATTAGTAAAGGTGTTATTCCTAGACTTAATAAAGATATTAAATTAAGTACTGGTTCCGCTATTACTTTGATTAGTGAGGATGGTGAGCGTACTTTTTCTACGTATCTTGGCGCTGCTAGTTCTTTATCTGTTGATGATTTATCTGGGTTTCCTGATGCAAATTTTTTGCATGTTGAAGCTTATTTGTTGGAGAATATCGTGGTTAAGGATTTGATTATTGATTTAGTGAATGAAGCTAAGAGTAAAGGTGTTAAGATTTCTTTTGATTTGTCTGATGCTTCTTTGATTCAAAGGATTAAGCCTGTGCTTGTTGAGTTCTTGGATTTGGTTGATGTGGTTTTTGCTAATGAAGCTGAGGCTGAAGCTTTTACTGGTGAAAGTGGTGGGGGCGCCGCGCGGATTCTTAGTAAGGTTTGTGAAATAGCAGTGGTTAAGCTCGGTGAGAAGGGTAGCGTCGTTGTGTCTGGTAAGAACTTAATTGAGGTTCCTGTTGAGGTCGTTGTTCCTGTTAATACTAATGGTGCGGGGGATGCTTACGCTGCGGGTTTCCTTACGGGGTTGTCTAAGAATCTTAGTTTGAGTGATTGCGCGGAGTTAGCTTCTTTTCTTGCTAGGGAAACTGTTTTGGTTGAAGAGGCTTCTGTTCAGGTTTCTTTAAAGAATAAATTAGATGAATTGTTTTAACTTATTTGTTGTTTAAGAAATTAGAATTAAAAAAATAAAAAAATAAAAAAGGTTTGATTTTATTGTTCGGTTAGGAGTTATTGTTTTGGTACTTTTCCTGTTACTGTTCCTCTGTGGATTCTTGTTTGGGTTGTTCCTTGGTTGTAATATTCGAATCCTAGTTCTAAGTCCATTCTTTCTCCTTCTGTTAATTGTCCTGTACAGTCCCATTGTACTAAGAATGGTTCTCCGTTTTGAACTGTTTTCATTTCATCATTTGTTGCTTCACAATCACCTATTCTGTTTGTGGTTATGTTGATTGTGTGTCCTACGTTGTTTATAAACGCTACTTCTATTGTTACGCCATCTTCTAGTACTGCTGCAGTGTCTACGCTTGGTAGTGGTGCTGCGAATGTTGTTCTTTCTGGAGCTAGATTAGCAGGGCTTAATACACCGAAATATGCTAGTGCTGCGATTGCTGCTAGTACTACTAGTATTGCCCAGCCGTATGTCATTAAGAATTCCATGGCTGCTTGTCCTTTTTTATTCATTTTTTTTCACCTCTAAAGTGTTTCTTAGTTTTTTTTTTCTTTGGAAATCGTTATTTTTTTTGGTTTATTCTCTTTTATTGACCAAAGATAGTTGTTTAATGACGCCATTCATATATAAAGATTTCTATTTTTGAGCTTTTTTGTATATTTATATACTATTTACTTTTTTTCTTTTTTTTGGTTTATGTGTGATTGTTTTGTAAAAGTTTATATATGACTAATTTCAATCTAAAAGTAATGTATTTAGTTAAAAAAAGGGGTCAGGTTAGTATTGAGTATCTTGCAATTTTCTCTGTTGCAGCTCTTATGATTATTCCTTTAGTAATTATTTTCGCTTCTCAAACAAATAATATAGAAGCTGATATTGCTTATGCACAAACAGAAAACGCGTTATCTAGAATTATTGATTCTGCTGAAGAAATATATTTTCAAGGACCTCCTGCTAAGAAGACGCTTAGAGTTCAATTTCCTAAAGGAGTGGATGAAGTAATTATTGAACCGAACGCGGTTATTTTTGTACTTAAAACAATTGATGGTACTTTTGAGATTAGAAAGGATACTTCCGCGGTTCTTGAAGGTACTTTAAAAAGTTTTCAAGGTAGTCATTTGATTACATTTCAATCTTTTGAGAACGCGGTTTACATAGAGGATAAATAATTTTTTTTGAGGTGTAATTATGTTTTTTAAAAAAAAAGGGCAAGTGGGTTTAGAATTTGTTTTAGTTACTATGGTTGCTTTTTCTACGCTCATCGTTTTTTCATTAGTTCTTTTTAATATTATGTCTTCTAAGCAAGATGAAAAAAGATTTATTTTAGCTGAGGATTTAGCTTTGAGTATTAAGCAAGAGATTAGTTTTGCTTCTAATGCGGAGAAGGGTTATTCTAGAATTGTTAATTTGCCTAAAAACATTGAAGGTGCGAATTATGAAATAACTTTAGGTGTTACTAGTATAAACACAGGTTATTTTGAATTAGAGATTGATAACTCTGTTTTCTTTGAAATTATTCCTCTTACTTCTGGCACTATTGAACCGGGCAGGATTAAGATTTCTAAGCGAGAAGCTGATGTTTTTGTGGAGGTGCTTCCTTGAATTCTAAAGCTCAAACGTGGATTTTTGATTTCATTGTGGGTTTCTTGATGTTTGTTTTTTTATTATTTTTATCTGTTAATTTGTTGAAGTCTGTTGATGCTAAGTCTAGTTACGAAGTTATTAATAGAGAGGTTGATTTTGTTTCTGTTGCTTTGATGTCTCCTGGTTTCCCTGAGTATTGGAATTCTTCTTCTGTTGTTGTTCCAGGTTTATTATCTAATAACGAAGTTGATATGGCTAAGCTTCAATTATTTGATTCGTTTAGTTATACGCGTTCTAAGGCTTTGTTAAGAGTTACTGGTGAATATTGGTTTTATTTTAAGAATGCTTCTGGCATAATAGAAGTTAATGGGAAATGCGTTAGAGGTTTTGATTTTGAAGGTTGTGAAATTCCTGAAGTAACTGCTAGGCATTCTGATCGTGCTTGGACTGAACGTATTGTTCTTCTTGATTCTCAAATTGTTAGTTTAGTGGTGGTGGGTTGGAGATGAATAAAAAAGCTATTTATTATACTATTGACGCGATTCTCGCAGGTGTATTAGTTACTGGCGCGTTAGCACTTATCATTGTTAATCCTTTTTATGATTCTTCTTATGCTTCTAAGAATTATTTAAGTCAGGACTTGCTGAATGCTTTGTCTACTTTGAAAATTTCTGATCTGAATGATTCTTTTATTACTTCTGAGATTAATAGTGCGGAGATTGACGATCCTAATATTAGTGTTTTGGAGCAGATCGGGAAATATTGGGCTCTTGATTATGGTTTTAAAGCAGAGTATTTATCAGAATTAGTTTTAGATTCGCTTAATCTTTCTAGGAAAAGAATTACTTTGAAAATGGGTAATGATAACATACTTTATTTTGGTCAGGGTAGAAGTGGTGATATATCTGTGTCTAGGCGCATGATCGCGGGTATTGATAAGGGTAAGCCTTTGGCGGGTACTAGTGCTTCTGCTTATTTGAGGCGTATTCGTGATAAGAGAACTAGTTCTTATCATTATTTTGGTGGTTTTATTGGTCAGGGTACTATTAGTTTTTTTATTGATGATTTGCCTGATGATTTGAACGCGTCGGGTATTTCTAGGGTTGATAATATTTATTTAGAGGGTGATTTTCAAGGGGATTTCTTGCTTTATGTTAACAACGTTCTTTGTGAGCGAGAACCAGGGAATTCTAGTTTTGTTACTAGTAATGATTTGTTTGTTGATTCTTGGGATTTACCTCATTGTTCTAACTTAATTATTAGTGATAGAAATAATTTTACTATTAATTTTTTAGATGGTATTAATAGGGCTTCGGTTTCGGGAGGATTTTTAAGAATTGATTATAGAACGGATGAGTTGCAACAACCTATTAATTATGGGGTTGATAATTATTATTTTCATGGAGTGGATGGTGTTGCGAATATTTATGATTCTTTTTTTATTCCTGGTACTTTGGAGGAGATGAATATATTCTTGCATTTTGAAACTGATCAAACAGCGTACATTAGTATTGGTGAGCGTATCTTAGTTATGAATACGGGTGATGATTTTGATATTCTTAATAATGTTACTTATGAGAAAGATAATGATGTTTTCAAAGTGTGGATTGATAATGATTTTTTGCTTAATGGAGCGAATTTTGATTATGAACAATTAAGTGTTAATACTGTTCCTTTGCGTTTCGCTGCATACGAAGTTACTAGTGAAATATTTGAAGGTGGTAATGCTGACGTAATCGTGATAACTGATTTTAGTGGTAGTATGATGAAGTCTGTTAGTGATTGGAATGATCAAGGATTTGGTGTTCCTAATTGTGACACGGTGCTTCAATCTGATAGGGCTAGGAAGACTCATCTTGCTCGTTGTTTAGCTGCTAACTTAGTTGATGTCGTTATGAATTATACTGGGAACAGGGTTTGGCCTGTTTTTTTTCATGATAATAAGATTTCTTGGTATAATAATCCTGATGATAAAACTGCTGTTAGGAGTTACATTCTGGGTTTTGGTCCTCAAGGAAAAGGTGAAACTTGTATTGCTTGCGCGGTTAATAAAGCTTATGAGATTCTTAACGAGTATGGTTCTGATGATAGGCCTAAGTTCGTTGTTTTGATGAGTGATGGTGCGCCTACTCATTGCGCGCAAGGTTCTTGTAGTAGTATTTCTAGTACTTATGGCGCGATGCAGTGTGTTGGTTATTGTGATACTTCTGGTATGAGTGGTTGTAAGGATAATGAAATGGTTGGTTGCGAGGAAAATGATACTCGTTGTGTTTTAGCTGAGGATAACACTGTTTTTTCTACTGAGCGTCTTGTTAGTAATCTTAGTGCGACTGTTTTTACTATTGGTTTTGGTTTAATTGATGAATGTGATCGTGCTCATGATCTTCTTCAAGAATTAGCTGTGATTGGTAATGGGACTTATCAGCATAGTAGTAATACTTCTGAATTAATTGAGATTTATGAAAATATTTCTTATGAGATTCTTACTAGGATTGATCAGGTTAATCAAACAGTTTCTGTTCAGGGAGATGTTACTTTATCTACTTTGTTTGGTGATTCACATATTAATTTTACTTATGATCCTTTGATTAGTCCGCCTAATCCTGGAAAAATAAGTATTGTTTTTGAAGAGGATCTTAGTAATTCTAGTTGTACTAGTTCAATTAACTTATATCCTAATCTTGAAATTGTTAAAGCAGAAGTTACGAGTTATTCTGGTCCTCATTGGACTGATCAAGTAGTTGTTAATGGTGTTACTGCTTTTAATTTATCTGATTATTTTGTTCCTTATGTTCGTTTAGGAGATCCTTTCTCTGTTAGGTTGCCTGTTAATTTATTAACTGGTGGTTCTAATGTTATAACTGTTGAAACAGGTGATTCTCCAGATAATAGAACTGGGTGTAGTGTTTATAATAAATTAGTTTATACTGCTTTGTTGCCTGCAGTCACTGATAGAACTGATTCTTTGGAGTTCGCAGAGGGTTGTACTTGGTTCGTTGAAACAATTACTGGTTCTGTTCTTGAAATGAAGATTCCTGAAGATTATTCTGGTAGTAAGATTTGTTATTATAATTCTTCTTTTAGTTATGGAGATTATAATTCTAGGGATGCTTATGATTCTGCTATGTTTAATTTGATGCGTCAGTTAGATCCTTTGAATCAAGGTAAAATCATTGTTGATCTTGATGCTTCTGATTTAGAGATTCGTTTAACCGTTGTGGGTAGTATTCCTTACATGTGGGGTCCTACTATTGCTGAAGTAGAGGTGGTTTCGTGAATAAGAGAGGATTCATATTCGTGATTTCGTCTGTTATTATAATAGCTGTTTTGTTGCTTGTTTTTTTAACTTTTGATCAGTATTCTTATTCTGATAAATCTTTTGCTGATCAGCGTAGATTAGATTTTGGTAATGATTTCGTTAGGGGTTTTAATCAGGATTTGGAGCGGGCTATTCGTATTGCTTCTTTTAGGTCTTTGATTGCTTTAGAAGAGTATATTGCTATTTCTGGTCAGTTTCTTAATAATACTGAGGCTCAATTCGCTGAGACTGTTTATAATGGGACTATTAATGGTGTTCCTGCCATAATCATGACTAATTCTAGTATCGTTGAGTATCTTAACAGGATTAATGTTATTGGTCAAAGGTTTGGTTTAGAGGTTTCTGTTAGCGTGGATGAAATATTGTTGTCGCAGTCTAATCCTTGGTATGTTAACGTTGTTGTTGTGGCTAATGTTTCTGTTTTTGATGTTTCTGGTTTTGCTTCTTGGACTTTTTCTGAGGCTTATAAATCAGAGGTGCCTATTGCGAATCTTAGAGATCCTTTGTACGCTGTTCATACTCAGAACCGATTTTATAATACTATTAGGCAGTATTCTGGTGATTTAAGTATGGGTGATCCTGTTTCTAACATTGAGACTTTAATGGGTGGTTCTCTTTATGTTGCTTCTGAGTTCGCGCCTAGTTTTATTCAGAGGTTTAGTAATAATGTTTCTCCTAGTCCTGCGGGTATTGAGAGCTTGGTTAATATCATGTTGATTTCTGATCAGGACATCCCTGTTTATGCTAACAGAGTCAAAATTGATTATATTTATTTTAATAATTTAGCATCTGATAAGCGTTGTGATTTTGATGGTGTTAATCCTGATTATAAATTAGTCTTGCCTAGTAACAGATTATCAATGTATTATGTTGATGGTTTAAATCCATCAAGTAGTTGTCCTTAAATTAAGGTTATTTACTTCGCAGAATTAAAATTGTTGTTTGGTTCTGCGAAAACTATTTAAGCAATGACGTTCCTTATTTTTTTGTTGAGGGTGTCTTCATTTAAAAAAGAGGTTTTTAATGAAAAGAATTAAGACTGGCGCGGATAGTTTGATAGAGTTAATTCAAGAATCTAAGAAGATTAGTTTGGATGACGCGGCTAAAGCGCTTGGTGTAAGCAAGGATTTGGTTCAGGAGTGGGCTGAGTTTCTTGAGAAAGAGAAGCTTATTAGTATTGATTATTCTTTTTCTAAAGTTTTTTTTACTGAACGTAAATTTTCTTCTTCTGAAATTAAGGATTCTGCTAAGGAATTTGTTTTTGAAAAAGATGCTTTTGTTAGGAAAGTTGAGTATGCTTTGGCTTCTCTTGAGAAGGAATCTGTTAATTTTTCTCAGATTAAGAAGAAGTTTAACAGTATTCATGGCGAGGTTAAAGATGAGATTAAAACTGTGGAGCGTGAACTCGTTGAGTTAGAGAAGTATAATAAGTTGAAGAGTGATGTTGATAAGGAGATTGAGGATCAGAAAAAGAAGTATTTGTTAGAGGTTGATGAGTTAACTAAGGATATTAAGAAGAAAGAGGCTGAGTTTGTTAGTTTGTATGCTAAGATATCTAAAGAAAAAGAAGGTATCGCGGTTCATAAGAATAGATTGTTGTCTCTTCATAAAGCTCAGAAAGAAATTACTGATTCTATTAGTTCTGCTAATGCTGTTTTGGTTAAGTTAAAAGAGGATTTGAGTCATGAAGAGTCTGAGATGAATAAGAAATTAAAGTCTTTTGATAAATTAATGGATGAGTTTGAGGTTTTTGGTAAAAAAGTTATTGATGAAAAAGAAAGAAAGATTTCTGGTTTGACTAACGCGTTGAATAAGGAATCTGGTAAGTTGTCTGCTCGTCAAGATGTTTTGTTAAAAGATGCGAAGGCTAAGATTGCTAAGTTGCAGAGTTTGGGTGATCTTGGTAAAAAAATTAAAGGTAGCTTTGAAGGTTTCTTTAGTAAGACTTTAAGAATTTCTAAGAAGATCGAGGAGATTGATGTTGAGAAGTCTGCTTTGGAGAAGAATCTTTTGAATATTAGGGATAAGGCTAAGGCTTTGAGTATTATGAGTAATAATGCTTCTTTGAAGAAGCAAGCTCAGGAAGTTGAGGCTGAGATTAAGAAGCAGGAAGAGTCTAAGAAGAAGCTTCTTGGTAAGATGAAGTCTTTGTTGGATGATTTGAGGTTGTGATTGTTATGGTGAAAAAAAAGGTTGTTAAGAAGAAAAATATTAAGAGTTCTAAGGTTGTTAAAAAAAGTGTTTCTTCTAAGAAGCCTAAGTCTTCTAAAGGTGTTGTTTCTAAAAAGGTTAAGGTTGTTAAGAAATCTAAGAAGGGTGTTGTTGGTAAATCTAGGAAATTATCTTCTGTTGTTAAGGATTCTTCTAAGAAGGATTCTGTTTCGTCTAAGGTTATTGATTCTTATCAGTACTTAGCAGAGGGTATTACTATTAACGTGGTTGTTGATAAGAAGGATGGTGACTTTGTTCCTATTTATAATTTGGAGATTTCCGCGATTAGTCCTACTACTGAAGTTATTCTTGAAGGGGTTCGTCAGGAACTTATTAGGCGTGTGAATCTTGGTATTGCGGAAATTAATGATTATAAGCATGCTAATCTCGTTGAGGAGAAGTTTGAGCACATGATTTTGGTTCTTATTAAGAAATATTTTCCTGAGAGTGATGAGGAGACTGAGAAGTTTTTATCTACTTATTTGAAGATGAAGAGTCTTGGTCTTGGTAATTTGGAACTGTTAATGGCTGATGAGTTGTTAGAGGAAATTGTTATTAATCAAGGTTCTGAGCCTGTTTGGGTTTATCATAAGAAGCATGGTTGGCTTAAAACAACTGTTTTGTTAAAGGATGAGGAGCAAATTAAGCATTATGCTAGCATCATTGGTAGAAAGGTTGGTCGTCAAATCACTGTTTTAAATCCTTTATTGGATGCTCATCTTGATAAGGGGGATAGGGTTAATGCTACTCTTTATCCTGTTAGTACTGAGGGTAATACTATCACGATTCGTAAGTTTAGTAAGGATCCTTGGACTATTACTAAGTTTTTGAAGATGAACACTATTTCTTTTAAGGCTGCTGCTATTATTTGGACGGCGATTCAATATGAGATGTCTGCTATCATAGCAGGAGGTACAGCGTCTGGTAAGACTTCTGCTCTTAGTGTTTTTGCTTGTTTTTTTCCACCTAATCAACGTATTATTAGTATTGAGGATACACGTGAAATTCAACTTCCTAAATTCTTGCATTGGGTTCCTTTGAATACAGTTATTGCTAATCCTGAGGGTAAAGGTGAGATTACTATGCAGGATTTATTAGTTAATTCTTTAAGGATGCGTCCTGATCGTATCCTTGTGGGTGAGGTTCGTCGTAGTAAGGAAACTGACACTTTGTTTGAAGCTATTCACACGGGGCATTCTGCTTATGCTACTTTTCACGCTAATAATGCTAAGGAAACCGTTGAGCGTTTAACTAATTCTCCTCTTAATGTTCCTAAGATTATGTTGCCTGCTATTTCTTTGATTATTGTTCAGTTTCGTAATCGTAGAACTGGTAAGCGTAGGACTTTTCAGATTTCTGAGATTACTTCTGATGGGGATGCTAATGTTATTATGCAGTATGATCCTAAGAAAGATGTTTTAGTTGAAGCTAATAAGTCTGTTTCTTTCTTGGCGAATCTTAAGCTTTTTACGGGTTTGACTGATAAAGAATTTAATAAAGATATTGAGGAAAAAATTAAGGTTTTGAAGTACTTGGTTAATAATGATATTGATACTGTCGATGGTGTTGGTAGAATAATGGCTGAGTATTATACTGCTAAGGACAATCTTATGAAGTACGTTAGTAAGAATAAGTTGTTTGAAGATGAATAATCTTTTTTTGTTGAGGGTTGATGTATGGAAAAATTGTATAAATTGCTTGCGAGAAGGAATCCTGGGTTGAAGACTAAGCTCGTTCAGGCAGGTATTCAAGATAGCGCAGAGGATTATGTTAAGAAAACTATTTTTAATTCTTTGCTTCTTTCTAGTGGTTTAGCGTTTATCACGTTCATGTTTTTGTTGTCTCCTGTTGTTTTTTTGATTGTTCCTTTTTTTGCTTTTTTGTTTTATTTTTATTTTCTTGGCTACGTCGATGTTAAGATTGAACAGATTAAGAAAGATATTGATCGTGAAATTGTTTATGCGGGTCGTTTCTTGATTATTGAGATTGAGTCAGGTGTTCCTTTGTATGACGCGATTTATAACATTGAGAAAAATTATAAGGTTATTGGTACTTATTTTGGGGATATTGTTAATAAGGTTTATCTTGGTACTAGTTTGGAGGATGCTCTTAACGAAACTATGATTACTACTCCATCTAATAATCTTAGGAAGATTCTTTGGCAAATTCTTAATTCCATAAAGACAGGAGGGGATATAGGTGTGAGTCTTAACGCGGTTATTGATCAAATAATGAAGGAGCAAAAGATTAGTGTTCAGGATTATGGTAAGAAGCTTAATCCTTTGGCTATGTTTTACATGATGATCGCTATTATTATTCCATCTCTTGGAGTTACTATGATTGTTGTTCTTGCTACTTTTCTTGGTTTGCAAGTAGGTTTACCTTTTTTGTTAGTGATTGCGGGTTTCCTTGGTTTTATTCAATTCATGTTCCTTAGTATTATTAAATCTGCGAGGCCTAGTATTAGTGCGTAGGTGTTTTTAATGGTTAAAAAAAAGTCACGTAAAAAAATTAAGAAGGTTTCTTCTAGAAGTGATGTTTCAAAATTAGGAAATAGTCGCGTAGTTGATACAGAAATTAATAAGATGTCTGAAACTAAAAAAGATGAGGGTTCTGATTCTGGTGATGTTAAGAGTTCTAAGAAAATTAAGAGTAAATTTGATAAGAAAGAAAATAAGAAGAGATCTATTAGACAAATTTTTTCTGAGTTCTTAGTTAAAGCAGGTTCTGAATCTTCTCCTTATCAAGTTAATAGGTTAGTAATTATTTTTTCTTTAATTTTTTGTGGTTTGTTAAGTGTTGCTTTAATCATTACAGGTATTGTTCTTGGTTCTTGGTTTAGTCATTTATTATTGGTTTTATTATCTATTTGGACTGTTATTTTAATAGGTGTTTATTTGATTTCTTTGTTATTTGTTTTTTTTTATTTTGATTATAAAATTTATCAAAGAACTAAGGAAATAGAGGATGTTCTTCCTGAATTTTTGCAATTGACTTCTGCTAATATTAGTGCGGGTATGACTATTGATAGGGCTTTGTGGTTCGCTGTGCGTCCTAAATTTGGTGTTTTAGCTAAGGAGATTGAAGAAGTTGCTAAGTTCACTATCGCAGGTGATGATTTAGAAAAGGCATTATTGGATTTTGCTAACAAGTATGATTCTGATTCTCTTAAGGAAGCTATGAATCTTTTGATTGAGGGTATGCGTGCTGGTGGTGAAATTGGTTATTTGTTGAATCAGATTTCTTCTAACATGCAAGATATAAGGTTGATGAAACAAGAAATTAGTTCTAGTGTTACTACGTACGTTATTTTTATTACTGTTGCTGCAATAATCGGTGCTCCTCTTCTTCTTGCTTTGAGCGGACAATTACTAGTTATTATTTCTTCTCTTACTACTGGTTTGGATACTGGTGGTTCTTCTAGTAGTTTTTTTTCTCTTGATTTATCA
The DNA here is from genome assembly GCA_020854775.1 of Candidatus Woesearchaeota archaeon. Lineage (NCBI taxonomy): Archaea > Nanobdellati > Candidatus Woesearchaeota > Candidatus Woesearchaeota archaeon. Next base: position 17,760 of record JAHKLZ010000017.1, read on the forward strand.
GGGGATAGTATTTCGTTAGAGGATTTTCGTATTTTTTCTTTGGTGATGTTATTCTTTTCTTCTTTCTTTTCTTCTTTAATAATAGGTGTTATTAGGAAGGGTTCGCCTAAAGAAGGATTAAAGTTTATTCCTGCTTATTTAGCAGTGTCTTATGTGTTGTATTTCGCCGCAGCTATATTATTTAGTTTGTTGCTAGGGGGTTTATTCTAATTTTTTTTCTTTTTTTTTCTTAGAAATATATTTATATTGGTTTGTTTTTCTTTTCTTTGTTTTAGAAAAAGAGGTTTGTTTTTATGAAAATAGTTTTTTTTGATTTGGAAGAATGGGAAATTGATTATTTGAAAGAAAAAATAGTTAATCATGATGTTAAGTATTTTAGTGAAGAGATGAAAAATGTTCCTTTAGATGAATATAAAGATGCTGATGTTATAGGTGTGTTTGTGTTTTCTCCTGTTTCTAAAGAAATTCTTAATAATATGCCTAATCTTAAATTAGTTCTTACTCTTAGTACTGGTTTTGATCACATAGATTTAGATGAGTGTAAGCGTAGAAACATAAAAGTGTGTAATGTTCCAGCTTATGGTGAAAACACTGTGGCTGAGCACGCGTTTGGTTTAATTCTTAATTTATCTAGGAATATTCATAAAGCTTATATTAGGACGTCCCAAGAAAATTTTTCTTTTGAGGGCTTGATAGGATTTGATCTTAAAAATAAAACTCTTGGGGTTCTTGGCACAGGCAAAATTGGTAGGAACTTGATTCGTATGGCTAAAGGGTTTGAGATGAATGTTGTTGCTTATGATCCTTTCCCTAATAATGATTTAGTAGCTAATTTAGGTTTTAGTTATGTTTCTATGGATGAATTATTGGCTTCTTCTGATGTTATTTCTATTCATGTTCCTCTTAATAAAGGCACGTTTCATTTGATTAATGAGTCCGCGATTAATAAAATGAAAAAAGGCGTTTTGATTATTAATACTGCGCGTGGAAGTATTATTGATACTCGCGCGTTGATTAAAGGGTTAGAATCAGGAATCATTGGTGGTGCGGGTCTTGATGTTCTTGAAGGTGAATTGTTAATTAAGGATGAAAAAGAAATGACTCATTCACTTAATAACTTGCCTAGGGAGCAAATGCGTTTATTATTAGAGAATCATGCTTTGATGAAGATGCATAATGTCATTGTTACGCCTCATTTGGCTTTTTATAGCAAGGAAGGTTTGATAAGAATTCTTAATACTACGCTTGAAAACTTGTTTGATTTTTTGGAGAATAGAGAATTTAATAATTTAATTAATTAGTTTTTTGTTTTCTTCGGAATTCTTCCATATTATGCTCAGAAGCATTTATATTAGTATTGTTCTTTTTATTTCTTTATGGATTTAAACAAAGATATTATTTGTTCTTTAAGAGAAGATGCTCGTCTTAGTTTGTCTTCTTTTTCTAGGAATAAAGGTGTATCTGTTAAGAAAGCACATTATGAATTTGGAAAAGTTAAAAAGGACGTTACTAAATTTGTTTCGGTGATTGATTTTGAATCTTTAGGTTTTAAACGTCTGATTATTTTTTTTCTTGACGCGGTTCAAGGTCTTGTTGTTTCTTCTCGTTTTAAGCCTTTTCTTGTTAATAATTCTGTTCGTTTAGATAAAGGATTATTTGTCGAATACTTATTTTTATCTGTTGATGAACAAAAATTATTTTTGAAAGATCTAAAAAGAAAAAAAATAAGTTTCGAATATTACTTGGTTGATTCTGTTATTAAGCAAGAGGGGTTTATTCATTAGTTATTCGTTTAAGAACAAGTTTATACTGCTTATTAATTCTTTGTCCAACATATATATTCCATGTCCTTTATTTTCTAAGTATATGCACTCTGTGAAAGGACATTTTTTTTCTATATCTTTAACTGTTTTATAGGAATATTCGTCTTCTTTACTCACTATTATTAGTGCTTTTGTATCTTTTATTATTAGAACGATTCCTTTATAGTTAAATCCAGGGGATAATAAAATAGTTTTATTGTTTGGGTTGCTGGCTGCATAATTTTGTGCTAAGTTAGCGCCTATGCTGGAGCCTATAAGGCTTATATCATTTTTTTCAAATTTTTGCTCTTCTAAGAATTTCATCGCGGTTTTTACATCTAATTCCATGTTTTCAAAATCTTTTTCTTCAAAATTTTTGTAATTACCTGTGCTTTCACCATGTCCTCGCAGGTCTAGTGCTAGAACTGCGTGTTTGTTACTTATTAGTCTAGGTATTAATTCATTCCAGGATTCTTTGTTTTTAGAATATTGATGTAGTAATAATACGCATTTTTTTTGTTTTGGCTTATTGTAAAAGTTAGCTTTTAGAATATAATTATCTTTGGTTTTTAAAGATATTTTTTCTGGTTTGATTTCGTTAAGAGTCATGTTCACACCTTTTTTTTGCGTTTTAAAAAAAGTTACCTCAGCAGTTACTCTTTTTCTTCACGTCTCAGCCGGGAATAACTTCATCACAGGTACTAATTAGTACTTTTTTATGTTTAATAAAAGTTTTGGTGTTTGTGCTTTAACAAAAAGTATTATAAATAAATCTTTTTTTCTCCTATTTAATTATTGTTTATTTCAATAGGTGATTTTATGGGTAAAAAGAATAAGAACAAGCCTAAGAAGGTCAGTGTTAAAAAAGAAAGATATTCTAAGTTTAGAAAGGATAAACCTGGGGTTCTTAATATTACTATGCCTGACTTATCAGAGGAGCAACAAAAACAGAAAAGGGATGATGAAAACAAAATTGATCGCTTTTTAAGATTCGCTAAGAATCCGCCTGTTAAAGAAATAGTTGAGCGAAAAGTTAAGAGTAAAAGATAATTTTTTTTTTAATTTTTTTTTATTTTTTTTTGGGTGGTTTCAATGGTTAATTTGCGTAAAGTTACATTATCCGTGATTATTTCTGGTGATGAAGTTCTTTTAGGTATGAAAAAGAAGGGTTTTGGTAAATGATTTTGGAATGGTTTTGGGGGTAAGCCTGAAATTGAGGAAACACTTATGGATTGTGCTTGCAGAGAAATATCTGAGGAGGCTAATATCGTTGTGAATCCTAGTTCTTTGGAGTTATGTGAAATTTTAAATTTTTATTTTACTAACAAGCCTGAGGATTGGGATCAGCAAGTTTATGTGTATAAAACCTTTAAGTATAGTGGTGTTCCTAAAGAAAGTGATGAGATGCTTCCTAAATTTTTTAAGATTAAAGATGTTCCTTATGATAATATGTGGCCTGATGATAAATATTGGTTACCTGAGGTGTTAAATAATAAAAAGGTTAGAGCTTCTTTCACGTTCGGCGAAGACGGTTCTGTAGTTAAAAAAGATAAAATTGTTTATTTTTTTAATTAATGTTCACCCATAAATTTAAAAAACAATGATTTTTCTTTGATTTTATGGCATTTGACAAAAGTTTAGATAAGGAATTATTTGGTGAGACTGCAGAATTTGAAACTACTCGTCTGAGAGTTAGTGTTTTTTCGTACAATGATGGTACGCCTAAGCTTCAGATTTCTCGTGAGAATAGAAACATGGATTCAGGGGATTGGACCTTTGCTAAGATGGGTCGTTTGACTAAGGCGGAGTTAGAAGCTATTATTCCCTTCATTGAGAGGGCTAAGGAAAAGCTTTAATTTAAACAATAATATTTATAAAGCAATCTTTGTTTCCATTGTTTACGTCCGAGTTAGGAGCGCATAGGGCGACTGTTTATTTTCAGTTTTTAACTGAATTTGTTCGGTTTCTATGCACATTGGATGGTTTACTCAAATAGAGGATTTTCAGAGGATAATTAAAATGGCTGAATTCAGACACATTGTAAGGATAGCGGATACTGATCTTAAAGGTGAAAAGACAATACTTTACGCTATGAAGAAAATTAAAGGCGTTGATGTCATGTATGCTAATATGGCTTTATCTGTTGCGGGCGTTGATAAAACTAGGAAAACAGGGGAATTAATGGATTCTGAGATTAAAAAAATTGAAGATGCATTAAAAAATCCTGATAAATATAATGTTCCTAATTGGTTAATTAATAGGCGTAAAGATTATGAAACGGGTGATGATAAGCACTTGCTTGGTGCTGATCTTGATTTTGAAAAAGATTCTGATCTTAAAAGAATGAAGAAAAATAAATCCTATAAAGGTCTAAGGCACCAATGGGGTTTAACTGTTCGTGGTCAAAGAACCAAGTCTAACTTTAGAAAAAATAAAGGTAAAGGCCTTGGTGTTAAGAGGAAAAAATAAGGTAATTGAAAATGGGCGATCCTAGACGTATGAAAAACAAGTACAGCACTCCTATTCATCCTTGGGAGAAACTAAGGTTGGAGGCTGAGAAGCCTTTAATGAAGGAGTATGGTTTAGTTAATAAGAAAGAATTGTGGAAGGTTTCTTCTAAGCTTAAGAATTTTAAGGATAATGCTAAGAAATTAGTTGCTTCTAAGAGTGAGCAAGCAATTGCTGAGAAGAAGCAAATGGTTGATCGTATGAAATCTTATGGTTTGATTACTAGTGATGTTCTTGATGAAATTCTTGGATTAGATATTCAGCAATTACTTGATAGGCGTCTTCAAACCGTTGTTTTTAAAAAAGGTTTGGCTAGAACTATTAAGCAAGCTAGACAAATGATTACTCATAGGCACATCGCTGTTAATGGAATAAAAATTACTGCTCCTGGTTACTTGGTTAAAGTTTCTGAGGAAGCTTCTGTTATTTTTATGCCTAGTTCTAGTTTTTCTGATGAGTCTCATCCTGAGAGAGCTGTTGCTGTTGAAGAACCAGTTAAAGTTAAAGAAGTTGTTAAGGAATCAAAAAAGGTTCCTGCTGAGTCTTCAGATGCTAAGGAAGAACTTAAAGAAGAGTTAGCTAAGGAAGTAGCTAAAGAATCCGAATCTGATGATAAAAAATCTTCTAAAGAAGAAGTTAAGGTTGATTCTGATGAATCAAAGGTTGCTGATGTTGAAGAAGTTAAAGAGGAAAAAAGCGTTGATGCTTGAGGTTTAAAATGGCTGAACATAAGATTAGATGGGGAGTTGCGCATGTTTATGCGTCTTATAATAATACTATTATTCACATAACTGATATTACTGGGTCTGAAACTATTGCTCTCGCTTCAGGGGGTCAAATGGTTAAGTCTGACAGATTAGAAAGTAGTCCTACCACTGCCATGGCTGCTGCTAAGAAAGCGGCTGAGTTAGCTATTGATAAGGGTGTTAATGCTATTCATGTTAAGATTCGTGCTCCTGGTGGGCATAATGGTCCTACTAATCCTGGTCCGGGCGCTCAAGCAGCTGTTCGTGCTCTTTCAAGACGTGGTCTAAGGATTGGTTTAATTGAAGATGTTACTCCGTTACCTCATGGTGGTTGTCGTAAGAAAGGCGGTAGAAGAGGAAGAAGAGTTTAGGGTGAAAAAATGAAGTTATCATTAATTGAGAAAGGCGATGTAAGGCAAACATTCGAAGTTAAAGATGTTTCTCCTGCGTATGTTAATTCATTAAGGAGATTTTTTGCTTCTGAAGTTCCTACTATGGCTATTAGCACTGTCGAATTTAAGAAGAATTCGTCTGCTTTGTATGATGAAATGATTGCTCATAGACTTGGCTTAGTTGTTTTAAAGACTGATTTATCTTCGTATAATGTTCCTAAGGTTGGTGATAAAGAAGGTCCTGCTACTCATTGTACTTTTACTTTGAAAGTTGTAGGTCCTAAAGTTGTTTATGCTTCAGATTTGAAATCTAAGGATAAGGGTGTTGTGCCTGTTCATCCTGATACTATTATTGTTAAGTTATTAGAGGGTCAGGAGTTGGAGTTGTTAGCTACGGCTCATCTTGGTTTCGGAAAGGATCATGCTAAGTGGTCTCCTGGTTTAGTTTCATATTATTATAAGCCTTCAATTAAGGTTAATAACAAAGCGCCTAGTTTTAAGGACTCTAAGGATAAGTTTCCTAACCAAGTTTTTAATGCTAAAGGCGAAATTGATGTTTCAAAGATTAACTCTCCTCAGTTAATTGATGCGTGTAGGGATGTTGATCCAGAAGTTGTAAGTATTACTTATGATGATTCTCAATCTGAATTCGTGTTCACGATTGAGCCTTGGGGTCAATTATCTGTTGAGGATATTGTTGAGGAGGGCTTGAAGCGTTTTGATTCACAGCTTGATGAGTTGAAAAAGCTTTTCAAAGAGGCTTAGCGCGCGAGGGTGGCAGAGCCTGGTCAAATGCGCTAGCTTGAGGGGCTAGTCCCTTAGTGGGTGCGCGTGTTCAAATCACGTCCCTCGCATTTCAATGGTTAATAATCAAAAAATATTTAGAGAATGGAAAAATGGCAAAAATAAATCATAAAAACAATGAACTCGCTGGGTTGATAGCGGAGCTTAAGAAGTTATCAATAGAGAAGAAAGTAAAGATTTGGAAGCGACTAGCTGAGGATTTAGAGAAACCTACTAGGAGTAGGCGTATTGTTAATATTTATAAGCTTAATAAGTATACTAAGAATGATGAGTTCGTAGTTGTGCCTGGTAAGGTTCTTGGAACTGGGGATTTGGCTCATTCTGTTAGTGTGGCTGCTTATAGTTTCTCGGATGATGCTTTTAAGAAGATTTCTGAGAAAGGTAAGGCTTTAACTATTAAAGAAGTTATGAAAAATAATCCTGAGGGTAAAAATATCAGGATAATAGGTTGATTAAAATGATTGTGATAGATGCTAAGGATTTGATACTTGGAAGGTTATCTGCTTACGTTGTGAAGCAGGCTTTGCTTGGTGAGACTGTTCATGTGGTTAATGCTGAAAAAGTAGTTATTACTGGTAATAAGAGGAACACGATTGCTTTGTATAAGCAGAGAAGGGAAAGGGGTGCGCCTATGGTTGGTCCTTTTTTTCCTAGGATGCCTGATAGAATTGTTAAAAGAGCTATGCGCGGGATGCTTGATTATAATAAGCCTAGTGGTAAATCTGCTTTTGCTAGGATTAGGTGTCATATAGGTGTTCCTGAGTCTTTGAAGGATAAAGAAGCTGTTTCTTTTCCTAAGATGAGTGTTGATAAGACTCATGCACAATATATTTATATTGCTGAAATTAGTAAAGAGCTTGGAGCTAAATTTTAAGGGTTGAAAAATGTCAAAAAAAATAATTAATGCGAGTGGAAAAAGGAAGATGGCTATTGCTAGGGCTACGATTAAAGAAGGTAAGCCTTGGGTTAAGATTAACAATGTTTCTTTAGATATTTATGAGCCTAGGATGGCTAAGCTTAGGATTCAGGAGCCTTTATTGTTGGCTGGTGATGTTGTTAAGAAATTATCTATTAGTGTGAATGTTTATGGTGGTGGCATGACTAGTCAAGCGGACGCTGTTAGGTTGGCTATTGCTAAGGCTTTGGCTGATTACAATGAGAGTTTAAGGCAGGTTTTTTTGGATTATGATCGTCAGTTATTAGTTGCTGATGTTCGTAGGAGAGAATCTCGTAAGCCTAATAGTCATGGTAAAGCTAGGGCTAAGAGGCAAAAATCGTACAGGTGAGCAAATATGATTATTCCAGTTAGATGTTTTAGTTGTGGTAAACCTATAGGTCATTTATGGGAGCAGTATCAGGAGAAGATTAAGTCTGGTACTAAGAAGAAGGCTCTTGATGATTTGGGTGTTGAGCGTATGTGTTGTCGTGGCGTTTTTTTAGGTCATGTTGATTTATTGGAAACTGTTGCTCAGTTTAAGAAGAATTAATTATTTTTTTTTCTTTTATTTTTCACAACTTACAAAAAAACAATATTTACTAACAAGTAACAACAAAATTTAAATATTGTTTTGTATTCTTTAGTTGTATGGATGAACAAGATATTAAAAAATTAAAAAAGTATTTATTTAATTTGAATGATTTTTATGTTTTAATTAATCATGAAATAAAAGATCATCTTAATTTAAGGAGGGATGAATTTAAATTCAGAAAATCTATTCCTGAAATTAATGATTCTCTTGATTTTTATTTTAGAGGTGCGCCTCATGTTTTATCTCAGACAAGTCTGTTTCTTTCTTGTATGAGGCTTCAATCACAAATAGATTTGATTCGTTATGGTAAAGATTCAGAATTCAAAAACGAGTTGTTTGAAGAAAAGTTAAGTTCTAAATTGGAAGAAGCTCAAGTTTTAACTAATTTTTATGATTCTTTTATTTTTCATGTTAATGAGTGGGCGCGTATAGAGTCTACTCAGCCTTTGATGATTTTATCGAATGATAAAGTTATAGGGGATATTTATAAAAGAATTTCTTCTCCTGAGAATTTAGAAATTGTATCTGAAAAACTTTGGGGTTTGTTTGAAACTGCTATTGAACTTATGCCTAATAATAAATTATCTGGTGATTATAATTTGAAATTTAATGATTTGATTAGGTCTCATAATTCTTTATTTCTTGGTAGTTTTGTTCCTGAAAATATTCCTAGGGTATCTTTTAGTTTTGATAATGAAAACATACTTGAGCCTATTGGTTGGTTTAAGGAAGGTTATCATGATAAATTATTAGAATATAGGGTTTCTAAATATTTTTCTTAGGGTGAAATGCGCGCCGAGAAGTGGATCGTACATCAGTGAAACAGTGTGTTCTTCAAGGTTCCTCCTTCCTGCAACCCCTCAAACACCAACACTCAAGGTTATGGCTGCTTCATTCCTGACCTGACCAGGTTCCCAGGAGTGTCGATCAAGAGGGACAGGTTATCGACGGTTCCTCGAAGACTGCTTCGCTGAAGCAGACCTCCTTCTCGGCTTCGTCCCCCACGTGAAGCCGGTTTTGGGTTACAAGGCACGGCTAACGCCCCGGACTAGCAGTTTTAGTAGTGTTTCTTTATTTATAAATGATTTGGGTCTCCTCGAAACAAATAACGTTTAATTACTTATAAGTGGCAAAAAACGAAAAATTTATATATTTGTTTAACTATAATATTTAATATGGATAATAAGAAATCTAAAGAACCAGAACAACTAAGATTGTTTCCTGAAAGAACGCCTAAACATTACGATAGAGACATACCTCAAAAATCATACAAATATCAATCTCAAAACCAACAAATTGATGCATCAAAACAAATAGAAGCTCTAGAAGATAAAGTCATAGGGGAATACGTAGATATAAGAATAGAAACAGATGAAGCATTTAAAAAATTTAATACATTAAACAAATATGCTGACACTGTTCCTGAACAAAAAAAAATGGTGCTAAGACGTTTATACGCGAAATTCAGAGGACAAGGAAAAACACCTCAAGACATATCTAATTATGACGATGCAAGAGTTTCAAGATTATTTAACAGAATGTTAGATTCATACAAGAATTCTTTTAATAAAAAACTAGTAAGATTTAATGAGTTCTATGAAAGAAATGAATCAATACTAAAAAGACACAATCTTTAAACAATAATTCAAAAACTTATTTATACTAAAACAATTTCTTTAACAAATAATGATTAACATAACTATTTTAGGAACAAGTAGCATGGTTCCCACAAAAGATAGGAACGTGCAAAGCATTTACTTAGATTACAACGGAGAAGGAATACTTTTTGATTGTGGTGAAGGAACACAGCGCCAAATGAACATCGCTGGAATAAACAGGACTAAAGTAAAAAAAATATTAATAACTCATTGGCACGGTGATCACGTTTCTGGATTAATAGGTTTAATACAAACCTTGGGAAATTCTAAATACGCGTCTAAATTAGAAATTTATGGTCCTAAAGGAACAAAAAGATTCATGAATAACTTACTTAATAGTTGCGTGTTCGAATTAGCTGTAGAAATAGAAATAAACGAACTTGATATAACTAAGAAAAAAGTTTTTTTTGAAAACGAAAATTATTATTTAGAATCAACTCCTTTAAATCATAGCACGCCTTGTCTAGGATATTCATTTGTAGAGAAAGATAAAAGAAGAATACTCGTTGAAAAAGCCAAACGCTTAGGATTAGAAGAAGGACCTTTACTTGGTAATATTCAAAAAAATTTACCTGTAAAAATTAATAATAAAATAATTAATCCTGATGATGTTTCAGTTGTGAAGAAAGGAAAAAAATTAACAATAATAGCTGATACATCTTCTAATGCTAACGCGCAATCATTAGCTAATGAAGCAGACATTTTAATATGCGAAGCAACATATGCTTCTAAAGAAGAAGAAAAAGCAGAACAATTTATGCATTTAACATCTGAACAAGCAGCATTAATAGCGAGTAATGCGGGCGCAAAGAAATTAATATTAACACATTTTTCTCAAAGATACAAATCTTTAGATGACTTACTAGATCAAGCTAAAAACGTTTTTCCCGAGACAGTTCTCGCATTTGATTTCATGAAAATAAAATTATGACTTTACTAATTTAAATCTTGGAACTTCTTCTCAGTTAATAGTTACTGTTTCCATAAACATTTCTTTAGGCCTAACCCATAATTGGTCTTTACCAAACTCTGATTCATACAACGCTTGATAAACAACTAGTTCTTCTAAAGTCTCGCTGTGTCTAGCGACGCCTATCACGTTGTAATAATTACCATTGTAGTGTTGATATTTTCCTTTTTTTATTTCCACTATTTTTCGCCTCCGTTCAATCTTAAAATAATTTTTCTTCAAGTCTTTTAAACATGTTGTAAATGTTATAAACATATTTTTTTTAATTGCTTAAACCAATCATTACATCCTTCTTTTTGTAAGGATTAGAATCCAGAAGTGATATTTTGTTCATCATCATTTTCTTTTATTAGCTTTTTATAAATTTTTTTACTAATTTTTTTTTATTCAGAAATATTTATATAATAAGTAATTAATCTACTATGTGCGTGCGACGTGAGTCGGGGAAAAAGAGAGGTGACTTGCAGGACTGTGGTCTTGCAGTCTTTTATGTTCGCGGAGGGATTACTTTGGTAAAAGTGGCTATAAATGGTTTTGGTAGAATAGGTAGAATGGTTTTTCGTGCAGGATACAAAGATCCTAGCATTGATTTCGTTGCAATAAATGATTTAACAGACACTAGGACTTTGGCTCATTTATTAAAACATGATTCTACTCAAGGAAGATTCGAAGAAGATGTTTCTTTTGATGATAATCACATAATTGTTAACGGAAACAAAATATCTGTTTTTTCTGAACGTGATCCTTTTAAATTACCTTGGAAAGAATATGATGTTGACGTAGTAGTTGAAAGTACTGGTTTTTTTACTTCTAAAGAAAAAGCATCTATGCATTTGGAAGCTGGAGCAAAAAAAGTTGTTTTGAGTGCTCCGGGCAAGGATATTTTTACCATGGTTAAGGGAGTGAATGAACATTTTTATAATGGGGAATTAATTGTTAGTAATGCTTCTTGTACTACTAATTGTTTAGCTCCTTTGGTTAAAGTACTGGATGATAACTTCGGTGTTGAACGTGGATTCATGACTACTATTCATGCTTATACTGGTGATCAAAGATTGTTAGATGCGCCTCATAATGATTTGAGAAGAGCTAGGAGTGCAGCTGTTAATATTATTCCTACTACTACGGGTGCTGCTAGCGCAGTAGGTGAAGTTGTGCCGCATCTTAAAGGGAAACTTGATGGTAATGCTATTCGTGTTCCTGTTCCTACTGGTTCAATAACTGATTTTAGTTGCGTTCTTAGAAAAGAAGTTACTAAGGAAGAAATTAATAATTTGTTTAGAAACGTTGCTCAACACGAATTAAGAGGGGTTTTGCAGTATTCTGAAGATCCTTTGGTTAGTTCTGACATAATTGGTAATCATCATTCTAGCATATTTGATGCTTTAAGCACTAATGTTATTGATGGTACTTTAGTTAAAGTAGTTTCTTGGTATGATAACGAAGTGGGTTATAGTCATAGAATGATTGATATAATAAAAATAATTTCTAAGAAATAATTTTTTTTTTTTATTCTATTATGAAGCTTGCATATCCTACTACGTTGTTTTTATTATTTGATGTTTCTGCTGAAGTCGTATATTTTAGTAATCTTGGTTTTTTATTTATTTCTTTAAAAATTCTATTTCCTATTTTTAATGGATTGGCTCCGCACGCATATTCTGGATTAACATCTCTTAAATTAAGTATGTCGTTAATGGTTTCATTATCTACTTCTTTTGCGTCTCTTTCTGTTAAGAAATGGCTAAGGTCTGTGCTTATTATTAGTAACGTTCTTTTATCTATTAACTTGATTATTTCTTTGAATATCTTGTTAAGATCTAATTCGTTTATATCTCCTATGATTATAGGTAATACTTCGAATTTTTTTAATTTTACTTGTAAAAAAGGCAGATGTGTTTCTACTGCGTGTTCTTGTTTGTGAACTACTTCGTTTTCTAAGAAGGCATCATTATTTATTTTCGGTTTCCAAATTTTTACTTTTCCTAAAGGCGTTTCCCAGTAATCATTCGTGTCTAAAACTGCTTTTTTTGTATAAACAGTATGGTTAGGTGCTAATATTATGATTTTTTCAAATTCAGGACTTATTAATTTGTATGCTTCCCCAGCAGTTTTTCCTGAATAAATGTATCCTGCGTGAGGAACTATTATGGCTGTGGCTCTTATTTTTTCTTTTGATTCTTTTATGTACTTAAGTTCATTTTCTAATTCTGAAGAATTGTTACTATAAAAAGTTCCTGAAACGCTTGATTTTCTTGTATTCATTTTATTCTTATTTTGTTGTTTTTGTTTTTGTTGTTTATAAATATTATTTTTTTAAAGGAAATTTTTAAATAAATCTTTAATTAATTAGGTTTAAGTGATTTTTTTATGAAGGAAGCATACTTATTTGAAAAACTAGATGATGGCTTAGTTAAGTGTTTGGCTTGTGCTCATAAATGCGTTATTCCTATTAATGGAAAAGGTAAATGCTTGATTAGAAGTAACAAAGAAGGTGTTTTGTTTCTTGATGCGTATGGTTCTGCTGCTTCTGTTGGTGTTGATAAAATAGAAAAGAAACCTTTGTATCATTTTTTACCTGGTTCTTTAACTTTTTCTTTTGGAACTCTAGGTTGTAATTTTAAATGCGGGTTTTGTCAAAACTTTGAAATAAGTATGCCTAAGAGTTTCATTTTCAAGAAAAATCTTAGTCCTGAAGAAGCTGTTTCTTTAGCTTTGAAGAATAATTGCGAATCTATTTCTTATACGTATAATGAGCCTGCTGTTTTTGCTGAATATGTTTTGGATACTGCTCGTTTGGCTAAGAAAAAAGGATTAAAAAATGTTTTAGTAACTAATGGTTTTTTTTCTCAAGAATCTTTAAATGCTTTTTGTGAATTAGTTGACGCTGTGAATATTGATTTAAAATCATTTAATGATGAATTTTATAAAAAGAATTGCAAAGCTTCCTTGAAGCCAGTTCTTGATTCTATTAAGTTTTTTCATAATAAAGGAATATGGGTGGAAGTTACGACTTTGTTAATTCCTGATATGAATGATTCTGTTGATGAATTAAATAAAATGGCTGGTTTTATTTCTTCTGTTGATGTTAATATTCCTTGGCATATTTCTCGTTTTTTTCCTATGCACAAATTTTCAAATAGAACTTTAACTTCTTTGAGTTCTATTGATGAAGCTGTTAGAATAGGCAAATCTAAAGGTTTAAATTTTGTTTACAAAGGTAATGTTTGTGAAGACGCTGTTACTGTTTGTTTTAATTGTGGTAAAGAATTAATTATTCGTAGTGATTTAGGAATTATTATTAATTTTGATAAGGGTGAGTGTGATTGTGGAAAAATAATCAGAGGTGTTTTTTAAGTGAATGAGAAGAACAAAAAATTATTGTTGAATTATGCTAGGAAATCTATTAAGTCTGTTTTTAATGGTGAATCTTTTGTTCCTGATAAGATTCCTTCCGATCTTAAAAGCATTGGTTGTTGCTTTGTTACTTTGAATTTAGATGGTGAACTTCGTGGTTGCATTGGGAACTTAGAACCTTTTGAGCCTTTGTATAAGAACGTTATTAATAATGCGGTTAACGCAGCTTTTAAAGATTCTAGGTTTAAGCCTTTGTCTCGTTCCGAATTCAACAAGATAAAAATAGAAATATCAGTTATTTCTAGCGCTGTGCCTTTAATTTATGATGATTATAATGATTTATTAAATAAGTTAAGGATTGGTCAAGGCGTTATTTTTAAGAAGGGTTTTTATCAATCCACGTTTCTTCCACAAGTGTGGGAGATGATTCCTGACAAAATTGAGTTCCTTAAAAATCTAAGTCTTAAAGCGGGGCTTCATGGTGATGCGTGGCGTGACGATCCTGACATATTTGTTTATGGTGTTGAAAAATTTTCGGAGTAACACTTTTTGAGGGGTGAAGAAACAAAAGCTTTATATACTAATTACTCCTCTATTATTTTTATCCAAAGAGGCAGGTGGTATTCAAATGCTTAAAATGAAAAGAATTACTGAAACTTATGATATGAGAGTTTTTACTGATACTGGGGATTACTTCGGAGACGTAGAAGAAGTAATTGTGACTGAAACCAAGATTTTTGGTTGGAAAGTTCGTGCGACTAAGAATTCTTTCTTGGCTAAGGTCTTAGGATCAGCTAAAGGAGTTATTGTTCCTCATCAACTCGTTAAGAATATAGGGGATATAATGATTATTAGTAAATCAGCGGTTCCTAGTTATAATCCTGATGATGACTAAGTTTTTTTTCTAAATATTTTTTTTTTAGGTAAATATTATACATTAGTTATGTTCTCATTGCTTAATGGTTAAATCTTTTAAAAGATTGAAGTGCCTTTATTTTCCTAAGGGTGGAAACGCGAAGAAATTAGGGATTTCTCCTGAATACTTAGAGTTGTTAATTGATGGTTTTGTTCCTGCTTCTAGAAGCTTATTGCTTAAAATAAGTAAAGAATACAATGTTCCTCTTAATGAAATAAGTGATTATTTAGTTGATAATAAAGGAGTTCAACCTTTACTTTTTGCTTCTGAAACTCTATCTAATAACAAAGAATTTGTGAAACGTTTAAATCTTTATGACTCTGTTTCTTTTAATCAATTAGCTGAATTAGTTTCTTATTCTTATGAATCCATTCATGTCAAAGGACGTCTTAGCACTATTTTAACTAATGTTTCTAATTATTTCACTGTTGCTTCTATGAATCCTTTTCTTAGTATTTCTTCAGAATCTGAATTTAATGAATTCGCGAATCTTAAGAATCCTTTCGTTGTTCTTCATCATGAAAATATAGGTCCTTACAGATTCATTAAGAATGAGAAAATTAATGGCGTGATGAATTACTTCGTAGTTGACGAATTTCTTCCACTCACTGTTAAATCTATAAGCACTGATTCTTCTTCTTGGAGAAAACGTTTCGTTGAAGGACGAAGTCCTAGAAAGCCTAATCTTGATTTTCCTAGTTACAGTGATGATTTTAACAAAGTCTTAGTTGAATACAAAAAACCTATTAAACAAGACATAATCGAAGAATTAAGACGAGAATCGGAGGATTTAATTCGGTTTCCTGAATTTGATTTGTTGAGTAAAGGTCTGGGTAATAATTTATTTGATGAGCAAACATCTTTTTCCAAGCTTCATAGTAATCACGATGTTACTTTTGTTAATAGGGGCAGACCTGCTATGTCTTTAGAGAATGATTACGTTGTTGGTTTTTATTTTTATCCTGTGCAAGTCGTATCTCACTCATTGTCAGGAGGGGGTGATTCTTATTTTCCTGGTCCTGTAACTTTAAAGCTCGCTAACAGGTTTCAGAATCATGTTGAAGGCAGAATTCGTAACAAATAATTTTTTTTTTATTCTTTTGCGTCGTTCAACTCTATGATTGCTTGAGCTAAATCTCCTTCGCAAATCTCAATAGCTGCTTTTGCTTCTTCTTTTGTGCAATTTGCTTGTGACATCACCATTTCGATGTCTTCCTCGCTTATGTCAGGAGTATTATCTATTTCTTTTTCTTGTATGTTTCCTGATACTTGAAAACTTTCCTGTCCTTGCATAACTATTCTTTGAACTGAAGGGTCTGTTATTATTATTTCTGAGTCTTTTAATTTTATTATTACTTCTGTTGCGGGTAAATCATCTTGTTTTATACCCATTTGTTTCATTGCTTGTCGCATTTGTTTAGGATTTAGTCCAGGTATCATTTTTTATTTTTCCTTCCTAAGAATTTTATAAATTGGATAATATTAGCACAATAACTACTAACATTATTATCATGATTATTGTTGTTTGCGGCGTTATCATTATCTTTGAATAAGCCGCATCAAAATATCTTGTTAGTCCTGCGCCTGATGATGGCATGTTTATTTTATTATCTTTTCTGCTCATAATGATTTGTGAGTGTTTATTTGTTTAAAAACATTATGGTGTTTTTTTATTATTTTAAAAGTAATTCTTTGTATTATTAAGAGTTATGGGAAAGAGTTATATATGATGAGTTCTTTTCTTTTTATCATGATTCCAGTTGTTAGATGTGGTAATTGTGGAAAGGCTATTTCCGTCGCTGAATCTGTTTTGTTTCAGGGTAAGTCTTTTTGTAATGATTCTTGTAAAGAAAATTATTTGAAGCTTAATGTTTAAAAGTATGGGCTTGACGGGATTTTCGTTTATAACTTCTTAGTTAGTTATTTTTTTCGAACCCGCAACCTTTCGGTTAAGAGCCGAATGCTCTAGCCGTTGAGCTACAAGCCCATGCTTTGTAGGATTAGTTCATCTTATTTATATCTTCGTTTTTTTAGTTTTTTTTTTTTTACTTGCTCGTGGTCTTAAAAAATGAATACATTTAAATACTATTTACTAGTGTTTCTTCTTTGTGTAGGTGTGTTTTTAGATGACTAGAATACTTAAAATTGAGTTGAGGGGTTTTAAATCGTTTGCTAAAAAAACAGAAGTGCCTTTTAGTGAAGATTTTAATTGTGTTCTTGGTCCTAATGGTTCTGGTAAATCTAATATTCTTGATGCGTTGTGTTTCGTTCTTGGTAAGGCTGGTGCGAAGGGTCTTAGGGCTGAGAAAACTGCTAATCTTATTTATAATGGTGGTAAGTCTAAGAGTCCTGCTAAGGAGGGTGAAGTTTCTATTTTCTTTGATAATTCTAGTGATGTTTTTGGTAAAGAGTTTGATGTTGTGAAGATTACTAGGATTGTTCGTGGTAGTGGTCAATCAGTGTATAAGCTTAATGATAAAGTTGTTACTAGGAATCAGATTCTTGATTTGTTGAGTCGTGCAAGGATTAATCCTGATGGTTATAACATTATTTTGCAGGGTGACATTGTTCGTTTAGTTGAGATGTCTAGTGTTGAGCGTCGTCAAATAGTTGAGGAAATCGCGGGCATTAGTGTTTATGAGCAGAAGAAGCAGAAGGCTCTTCGTGAATTGCAACGCGTTGAGGATAAAATGAATGAAGCTGAGATTATTCTTTCTGAGAGAAAGGCTCATCTTAAAGAGTTAAAGCAAGATAGGGATAAGGCTTTGAAGTTTAGGGAGTTGGATGAAAAGATTAAGAGAAATAAGGCTACGATTATTTTTTCTGAGATATCTGTGAAGGATAAACAATCTAAGGATATTGATAATTTAATTAGCAAGTTATCTTCTGAAATAAAGGTTTCTGAGGGTAAGGTTCAGAAGTTCAGGGAGAAAATTGATGAGTGTAAGAAGAAGATTGATGATATTAATTTAGAAATCGAGGAGAAGGGTGAGAAGGAGCAGGTTGCTCTTCATAAAGAGGTTGAGAAGCTCAAGGTTGATTTGGCTTTGAATAAACAAAGGGTTCAGAGTGTTGATGCTGAGATTGAGAAGATTAGTGTTAGGCGCTCGGATTTATCTGCTAGTTTTAAGGATGTTGAGAGTAAATTAAAAATTCTTGATAAGGCTAAGAAGGATGCTGAGGCTTTGATTAGTTCTAAGGAAGCTGAGATTGATAGGATTGATAAGAAAATTGAGGAGTTTCGTAAGAAGAATAAGTTGGAGAATGCTTCTGAGATTGATAAGAGCATAGAGGATGCTGATAAGACTATTGAGTCTTTGCAAGAGCAAGTTAATAAGCTTAGGGAGGAGCAACAAGTTGTTGTTCGTGAGAAGGACAGGGTTGAGTCTAAGCTTTCTTCTATTGATGAAAAAATTAGTAAGTTGTTATCTGTTAAGAAGGAGCATAGGGATGCTCTTGATGCTTTGAAGAAGATGAAGCTTGATTTTAAGAAGACTGCTTCTGAGCTTAATCAGGCTTTGTCTGAGGATTCTTCTATTGTTGCTCAGTTGTCTAATGCTCATTCTAAGTTATTGGTTAGGAAAGAGGATCTTGCTAAGCTTGAGGCTAGGACTGCTGCGCTTAGAGAACAAACCGCGGGTGGTCAGGCTATTAAGGCGGTTCTTGATCTTAATCTTAAAGGTGTTTATGGTGTGATTTCTGAGCTTGGTAATGTTTCTTCTAAATATTCTTTGGCTTTGGAAATAGCTTCAGGCGCTAGGATTAATAGCGTGGTTGTTGATACTGATGAGACTGCTGCTAAGTGTATTGCTCATCTTAAGAAGTCCCAAGTGGGTGTTGCTACTTTTATTCCTCTTAATAAGATTAAGGCGCCTGAGATTAATGATTCTTTGAGGAAGCTTAAGTCTTCTGGTGTTGTTGGTTTGGCTTTGGATTTGGTTTCTTTTGATAAGAAGTTTGAGAAGGCTTTTCAGTTCGTTTTTGGTAATACTTTGGTAGTGGAGGATATTAGTGCTGCTCGTAGATTAGGTATTGGTGGTAATCGCATGGTTACTATGTCTGGTGACTTGGTTGATGTTAGTGGCGCGATGCAAGGTGGTCATAGGTTTAGGTCTAAGCAAGCGGGTTTTGTTGAGAAGGAGACTAGGGAGGAAATTATTCGTTTGCAATCTGAGATTAGTGATTTAGAATCTGTTAATGCTAGGTTGTCTCAGAAGCGTAGGGATAATGATGAGTTGATTAGTCGTTTACGTGAATTTAAGGCTAATCTTGAGGGTGACATCATTAAGTCTGAGAAGTCTTTAAGGCTTGAATCAGATGATTTGGATGCTGATAAGGATTTGAAGAGTTCTCTTAATATTGAGCTTAAGAAGTTTGATGAGCAGTATGAAAAGGTTTCTTCTGAGATTAGTAAAATTAATTCTGAGCTTGCTCGTGCTAAGATTGAGAAGCAGAAGCTTCGTGATCAGATTAATCAGTTGAGGAATCCTGCTTTGTTGGCTGAGCTTACTAGTTATGAGCAGAAGAAGTCTGAGTTGAAGGAGCAAATTCTTGGTTTGAGATTAGACATTAAAGGTTCTGATTCTCAGATTAGTAGTATTCTTGGTCCTGAGAAGGAGAACATTTCTAAGATTTTTAAGCAACTTGATAAGGAGGAGAAGGGTTTTGTTGATGAGAAGAAGGAATTGTCTTCTTTGATTAAGTCGCAGGAGAAGGATCTTAGTGTTAAAGAGGAGAAGGAAAAGAAGTTTTATGCTCAGTTTAAGGATTTGTTTAATAAGCGTAATGCTTTGAGTGATGATGTTAATAAGTTTGAGAATAGTATTTTGAAGGAGAATGATTATGTTAGGGAGCGTGAGCAGAAGATTAATGTTAATAATATTGATAATGCTCGTTTGAAGGCTGAGCTTGCTGGTCTTCGTGAGGAAGCAAAATTGTATGAGGGTATTAGTCCGTATAAGGATAAGTCTTTGGATGTTATTAGGAAAGAGATTAAGGATTTTGAAGTTATGATTAATGATTTTGGTTCTGTTAATATGCGTGCTCTTGAGATTTATGATTCTGTTGAGGTTGAGTATAAGAAGCTTAATGAGAAGAAAGAAAAGCTTCGCTTGGAGAAAGAGGATGTTTTGGTTATGATTAACGAGGTTGATAGTAAGAAGAAAGAATTATTCATGAAGACTTATGAGGTTGTTAATCATAATTTTAAGGAAATATTTAATACGCTTTCTACTAAGGGTGAGGCGACTCTTGATTTGGAAACTCCAAAATCTGTTTTTGATGGAGGTCTTAATATCAAGGTTAAGTTGTCTGGTAAGAAGTACATGGATATTCGTAGTTTGAGTGGTGGTGAGAAGACTTTGACTGCGTTAGCGTTTTTGTTCGCGGTTCAGGAGCATGATCCTGCGGCTTTTTACATCTTGGACGAGGTGGATGCTGCGCTTGATAAGAAGAATTCTGAGCGTTTAGCAAAGCTTGTTAAGCAGTATAGTGATAGGGCTCAGTACATCATGATTAGTCATAATGATGCTGTGATTAGTGAAGCGGATACGCTTTTTGGTATTAGTATGAATGAGCACGGCGAAAGTAAAATTACGAGTTTGAAGATTTAAAATGTTGTTTGAGGAATTAATTATAAAAATTGTGGCTGCTGTTTTTTCTATTGGTGCTATTCTTCTTGTTATTTATTTTATTAATAAGAAGGCTTTGCAAAAAGCGAAGCGTATGAATGAAGAATTTATGAAATTAGAAAAGGATCAAGAAAAAATTAAGAAAAGCAATGATGAAAAAGTTCGTGGTAAATAATTCTCTTTTTTTAGTATTCGTTTAGTGCTTTTTGTGTTTTGTTCATTGCTACTTTTTTGTATGTGCTCCATGTTTTTCTGAAGAAGTCGTATTTGTTCCAGTTTTTTTTTAAGAAATCAATAGTTCTTGGGTCACTGGGGTATCCGCTTCCAAATTCTATGTTGTTTTGTTTTTTTATTTCTTCGATGATTTCGTCTCTTGTTACTTTTGCGATTATGCTCGCAGCTCCTACGATTACATGATTAAGATCAGCTTTGTGTTCTGCTATTATTTCTGTTTTGTTTTTTATTCTTTCTGATACGTATTCTTTGTATGCTTTTATGTTGTTTGAGGGGCAATCTAGTATTGTTTTGTTTATCGTTATTTTTTTTTGTAATTCGTTTATTAGGTTAGCAGAGGTTACTCCTTCTAATTTGTTAAGGTTCATTTCTTCGTTGTTTAAGGCATCATCTATTTCTCCAGGTTCTATGATTATTGTTTCGTGATAACACATGTTTTTTATTTTTTCAAGAATTATTTTTCTGTTACTAGGTGTTATTAATTTTGAATCTTTTACACCTATTCTTTTTAGTTCAGGTATTTTTTCTTCTTCTATTGCGCATATAGTCATAACCATCGGGCCTATTACTGGGCCTCTTCCTGCTTCTTCTACGCCTGCTATTATCATTTTATTAAAAAATCAGTTATAGTATTTATTATTTGTTCTTCTTCTTTTGATGTCGCTATGTTTTTTCTTAATTCTGCGCCTTTTTTTATTCCTTTGGTGAATTGCATTGCTTGAATCCTTATTCTAGGTAGGGGAACTTCGTATTTTTTTGCTTCTTTAACGTATTTAAGAAATCCTTTGAGTTTCTTTGTTTCGGTTATTGTTGAATAACTATTTTTTTCTAAGTAACTTTTTACTTGATTAAAGCACCAAGGATTCCCCATCGCCCATCGTCCTATCATTACGTGATCACAACTTGTTTCTTTAAACATGTCTTTAGCTTTTTCTGCTTTGTTAATATCTCCGTTTCCTGTTACTGGAATGTTAATTTTTTCTTTTAAATTCTTTATTTTTTCCCAATTAGCAATCCCTGAATATCCTTGATCAGCGTATCTTGCGTGTAGCGTAATCATGCTTACACCTAAGTCTTCCGCCATTTTTCCTATTTTTAAATAAGTCTCATTATTCTTATTTATTCCTAATCTATACTTCAGTGTTACTGGTTTATTGGTGTTGTTTATTATTTCTTGAAGCATTTTTTTTAACAAAACAGGTTTACTTAGCAAGTCAGCTCCTGCTTCTTGTCCTATTATGTTATTAGCAGGACAGCCCGCGTTGAAATCTATGAAGTCAAAGTTTTCAGTGTAATTCATTGCTTCTTTTATTTTTTCAGGATTCTTTCCGAATAATTGTAAACCAACTTTTTTTTCTTTTTTTGCTCTAAGTATTTTTTTTAGAGCTTCTTGTTTTTCAGAATAAAGAAAATCTATGCTTGTTAATTCTGTGAATGTAGCGTTTGCTCCTTGTTCTTCACACATTAATCTGAATGCTGGATCATTTATTCCTGCTAGTGGCGCTAAGAATACTTGTTTTCTTGGTTTATTAAACATCTTTTTTTTAATCTTCAGGAGGTATTATCATGTTTTTTATTCTGTTAAATAAATCATTTTGAAAAAAATAATAATTAGTTATGATGTCTATGTTTATTATTTCTTCTCTTCCATCAACCATGACTTTCATCGTTACGTGTCGTCTATATTCTTGAGTTTTTTCATGTATCTTCGCGCGAAATATTTTTCTTAATAAGAAATATAAATTCACGTTATCAATGATTTGTTCATCTTCTTTGAAAATGCTTTTTATCAAGTTTCCTTTCTCTATAGGTGAGCCTGGCATTTCTTCTTTTGTCATCTTGTTTTCTACACAATACTTTATTAGTGCATCAAACATGTGATTGTAAGCATCTATCATTCTACTAATAGTATTTACGAATACGTCAGCTGTTCTAGTGTATTTCAAACTTACATATATTAAATGGTCTACTCTTTTTAATTCTTCTTTTGCATCACTTAAAGATTCTATCATTTTTACTTGTCACCTTGTACGTGTCTTCTACTAATAATTTTGTTTCTTTTATTAATGATTTTAAATCAGCAATTGTTAATGTTCTCATTTCATAAGTTTCAGAACACATTATGAATTTGTCTTTTCTAGGAAACTCCACACTACTCTCTTTATGAGCTTTTGATAAATCTGTTAAGGAATTTAATAATTTTAAGTGGGTATTGCTTAATTTGTACAAAGGCATAATTTTTTGTTTGAACAAATTAATTTTTACATCAATAGAATCGTGGTAAATAGGTATTCTTTTGAATAATCGTTCATATTCTAGCATGCTCGTTATTGCATTATCTCCTGCTTTTAGTAAAGTTTTAACAGCTGAAACTAAGATTTTAGGGTCTTTAAACATTGGGTAGCTCATAGTTATCATGTGGTCGGCGACTTGTATGTTTCTTTTTGCTTGTTCCCTAAGCTCCTGGTGTTTCTCCATTAGATTATAAGTGAATTCTTCTGTATATATAAATATTTGTAGTGTTTTTTTATTAAACTTTTTATTTTTTTAGTCTTTCATAAAAATTTATTCCTCTTAGAAATCCTTCTTCGTTTGGTAATTTATATGCAACATGTATGTGTTTTCCGTGTCCGGGTATTGATGCGCTACCACTATTTCCTACAGTTCCTATTATTTGACCTTTGAATATTATTTGTCCTGCGCTAACAGGAATATTTTCTTCTAAATGTGATATTAACATGTATCCTTTTTCTAGAGGGTTGTATATTATGAGTGCGTTTCCTGCTCTAGGTGTTAATCCTTTACCGTTCCAATCTGATATTTCTCTTCTTATAAATTGGCCTTCCCAATTATCTCCTGACGCTATTATTAATCCGTTAAATGGGGCTAAAACTTTGTTGCCTTCTTTTGTGAATAAATCTAAGGCTTCATGAACTCTTTTTCTATAACTATTTCTTGGCGCTGTGTAATATCCTTGTATCATTTCGTGCCATTCAATATTTTTGTTTATGTTTACGTTATTTAGTTCGAATAATAAATCGTATTTTTGTTCTAATTTTTTTCTTATTTCTTTACCTCTTTTCATGTCTTCTTTTGTTTTTTTATGTGTTTCTTCAAATCTTGGAGGTACTGCGTCATCTTCTATGTCTGAGTATATGTATCTGTAAAAGTCGTAGAAATTTGTTCCTATTGTTTTTTGATTATCTTCATATACATTTATATTTAAATAGTTCAGTGCTGAATGAATTTCGGATTCTAAATTGTGCGTTTTTAGTTCTTTAGAAACTTCGTTACTCGTTGTTGAATATTCGTATTTGTTCGCGTTATAACTATTTAATATGAAGTTCAAGGTTAAAATTGAAGGTATTGCTATTATTTTTAGGGTTTTTTTGAGTTTTTTCATTGATTTTTTTTTTAAAATAAAAAAACAAATATAAATGTTTTGCTACTTTATAATAGTCATGAAGGTTTTAAGTGTTTTTTTTAAAGCATAATTATTTAAAAAAGTCTTTGTTACTGTTGCTCATGATTATAGGCGTCGTAGGTAAAGCTAATGTTGGTAAAAGTACTTTTTTTAAGGCTAGTACTTTAGCAGATGTTGAGATTGCTAATTATCCTTTCGCAACTATTAAACCTAATTCGGGTATTGGGTTTGTTAAAATTGATTGTGCGGATTCTTTTTTTAGTAAGCAATGTAACCCTAGAGTTGGTTATTGTATTAATCATAAGCGTTTTGTTCCTGTTAACATGATTGACGTTGCAGGTCTTGTTCCTGGAGCTCATGAAGGTAAAGGTATGGGTCTTGAATTTTTAAATGATCTTAATCAAGCGGATTTACTCATTCATGTTATTGATGTTTCAGGTTCCACTAATGAAAAAGGCGAGCCGGTTCCTCCTGGTTCTCGTGATCCAGCAGAGGATGTTTTATTTTTAGAAAAAGAACTTGATTATTGGTATTTAAGCATTCTAAAAAAAGTATGGGATAAATTTTCTAGGTCTGTTACTCAAACTAATCAAGAAATTGATAAAGCGCTTAATAAGCAATTTTCGGGTTTGGGTAGTGATGAAGAAATGATTAAAAGCATCATTGTTGATACTAATTTAGCTGATAAAAAACTTCGGTTTTGGTCAGAGGATGATTTGTTATTATTTGCGTCTGAGCTTAGAAAAAAAACGAAGCCTATGATTGTGGCTGCTAATAAAATTGATGTTAAAGGAGCATTAAATAATTTTGAATCTTTGAAAAAGCGTTTTCCTGATACTCTTTTTGTTCCTTGTAGCGCGGAATCAGAGTTGGCTTTGAAGGAGGCTGCTAAACACAAATTGATTAATTATGTTCCAGGTAATAAGGAGTTTGAAATTATTGGTTCTTTAAGTGATAAGCAAAAGAAAGCTTTGGATTTTATTAAGGATAATGTGCTTATTCATGGTACTGGTGTTCAGGACGCGCTTAATAAAGCTGTTTTTGATGTTTTAGAATATATTCCTATTTTTCCAGGCGGCGTTAATAAATTAGAGGATCAGCATGGTAATGTTTTGCCTGATTGTTTTCTTTTAAAGAAAGGTAGTACCGCGCTTGATTTTGCTTTTAAGATTCATAGTGATTTTGGAAAGAATTTTATTCGTGCCATCGATGTTAAGACTAAGAGGACTGTTGGTAAAGAGCATGTTCTTAGTTTTGGTGACGTAGTAGAAATAATTAGTCATAAATAAGTCATAGCACGAAGTGTTTTATGAATAAAGCAATTGTTACGTATTTTATTGTTAATCCTAAGAATGAATATATTAGTACTTTTTTGAATTTATATCTTAGCATTCCAGCAACTGTTACTAGTAAAGGTGATGATAAGGGTAATACGTTAAACACGAAGATTGTTAAGTCACCATATTTCTCTATTTTATATTTTGATTTTTCGTATTTTTTTTGTCCTATTATTTTCTTTGTTACTTTATTGCTAAATATGTATCCTATGAAGTAATCAGTTGTTTGTGCTAATAGAGCCATCGTTACTGCGAAGAAACATATTGTTAAAGGGTCAAACCCTGCCATTATGAACTTTATAAACATTAGTTCTACAAAAGAAAGAATAAAAAAAAGATATCCTATGTATTGCACGACTATGAAGTATTTAAGAGTTAAGTTATCTGCTAAAGTATCCATTAAGGGTACAGTCACAAGTGTTATTCCTATCATTATGCCTATGCTAATTATGAGCAAAGGATAATATTTTTTTAACAAATACTTTAATCTTTGTAACATGTTGTTTACTTCTTTTATTGTATATCAATAACTTTTATTTTAAACGTTAAATTTTGTCCTGCTAAAGGATGGTTTAAATCTATTATTATGTTTTCTTCTTCTACGCCTGCAACTACTACTGGGAATTGTTGTCCGTCAGGCGCGGTAACTGCTAAAGTCATTCCTGGTTTTATTTCTCCAGGAATATTCATTTTTTCTCTTGGTATTTTTTGTTTTAATTCTTCATTTCTTTCTCCGTACGCATCTTCAGGTTTTATTGTTATTTCTTTTTCTTCATCTTTTTTCATACCTATTACTGCCGCGTCGAATCCTTTGATTACTTTTCCACTTCCTGCTTCGAATTCTAATGGTTCTCTTCCTTCTGAGGAATCAAATACTTGTCCATTATCTAATGTTCCTGTGTAGTGTATCTTGATTTTATTTCCTTTTTTTACTTCCATTTTTGTTTCATCTCCCCGAACAATTATTCTCACTTCTAAATTTTTTTTTTTTAGAATAAGAATCTTTTTGTCCTTTTTTAACCAAAATATGGCTTTTTTTATAAGTTTTTTGTCTTAAAAAGCATTATTATTTTAATTTTTTTAAAATGTTTAAAAAATGTTAATTAGCAAAACTGCTACTAAGTATCCTATGAAACATCCTGCGCTTATGAAAGGCATAGCAGGATAATATTTGTCTTTTTTTCCGTACAAAAACAATAATAAAAGTGATGCTCCTGCGAAGCCAGATATTATTAGTGAATAAGCAATCGCTGTCGCGCTTGAATAACCTTGTTGTAGCATAAAAACTAAGAAAGTTGAAGCAAATATTAAGGGAAATGCTAAGTCTCCTCCTCCTAGTATGCCTATTCTTATTTCTTTTTTTGTTTGTTTCATAATTTTTTTATTTGATTTTTTGTTTGTTTCAGTTTTTTTGTTTATTTTTCCTGTTTTGACATTGTAAGAAAGTGCTAGTCCTGGAAATAAGTTCGCGTCTTTCGCGAATTTCGCCATGGTTATCATGTGTTTACTTTTCCAAACGGCGTAAGCATCGTACGCGCTGACTATTATTAGTAATGTGAATGCATAAAAAACGTTTAATAATGGAACTAATAATAAAGCGATTCCTGGATAAACAAATAATTCTGTGAAGTTATGTATTAAGAAATTAGGTTTGTATATTTTCCAAGCGCCTAGTATTATTGCTATGATCCACGCAACGAAATGATTAAACATAACTCCTAGGGATATGCTCATAGTTATTATTGTAGCGAAGAAAAACCAGTGCTTCCACCATTTGACTTTTTTAAACTTTGATAGTAGAAGAAGAAGTATTGTTCCTATTGTCACACCTAGTATTATTGTTATAATTGTTTCTGAGCCTTCTATTTCAGGTCTTTCTCCTACTGTTGTGTTGCTAAATATCACTTCTGTTTTTTCTATTTCTTTTGTTTCTTCATTTACTATTTTTATGACTTCTGATCCTTGATTAACTATTAGCAAGCCTATTATTTGTGATACTAAGAATAAAACCATGAATATTATTAGTACTTGTTGTGAATGCTTCATAATTCTTGTTTCTTGTTGCTTTATTTATATTATTATTCATTTTTGTCGTAAAATATTTAAAAAGAAGAATATTGTATTTATTTCATGGTGAGATTGTTGACTAAGACTTATTTGTTAATTTTGGTTTTTGCTATGCTTCTTATTAGTGGTTGTACTAAATATGTTTGTTATGATGGTTCTGTTGAGCGCGATGAAGATAAGTGTCCTTTGGTTGTGGAGCCTAAGATTTTGCAGAGGCAAGCTGAAACAGCTGTTGATACTTATTCCGCGGCTTATGCTTCGGCTCTAGGTTCTAGGCATAGCAGGGTTAATACTTATAAAGTAGGGGGTGATTGGCACTCCGAAATTTTATTTACTAATATAAGAACTGGTACTGTTAATCATGTTACTTTCAAGATTGATGGTGTTACTTCATCTGTTAGTTGTTTTGAAGGTTGTGATTATTTAAAAAAGGAAGAAGTCGTTGTTGAAGATATTAATAATGTGACTGGTATTGATGCTGGTTACACTTTGTATTGAGGTTTTAAGAGGTTATTTATGGCTAAATTCATAGCTGTGCTTGGTGGAAAAGGAGGAGTTGGTAGAACGACTCACGCGATTAATCTTGGTTTGTCTTTGGTTAATGAAGGTGAGGATGTTATTGTTATTGATGGTAATTTTGATTCTCCTTCTCTTGGTTTTCATCTTGGTGAAGCGTTTTATCCTGTTACTCTTCATGACGTCATGCATGATAATAAAGCGTTGATTAAAGCAATTCACGAGCACGAATCTGGTTTAAAGATTATTCCTGCTGATTTTTCTATTTATTCTAATAATGTTAATTATGATTCTTTGTTTAAGCACTTGCAAGATTTGCATTTATTTGCTGATTACATAATAGTTGATGGTTCTGCAGGTCTTAGTCATAATACGTCTCAGTTGTTAAGGCTTTGTGATGAAGTCTTTATTGTTACGGGTCCTGATCGTGCTTCTTTGATGGAATCAAAGAGAGTTCTTGATTTGGCTAAGAAGATGAATAAGATAATTACTGGTTTGGTTGTTAATAAGTACAAAGAGGGTAAGTATTTTGTTCATAAGGAAGACATTCAGAGTTTCTTAGGTATGCCTGCGCTTAGTGTTATCCCTGAGGATTTTAGGTTTTTTAGGTCTATGCATGAGAAGAAGCCTTATGTTTATATGTTTCCAGGTAAGAAGATTGCTAAGCAGTATCGTGATTTGGCTAAGAGGCTTAGTATTAAGAACTAATTTTTTTTGGGGGGGTTAGTTATGAATTGTGATATTTGTGGTAGTAAAGGAGAGCTTTTTAATGTTGAAATGGAAGGTTCTAAATTAGTTGCGTGTGATAAGTGCGCTGTTTATGGTAAGAAAATTAATAAAGTGGTTGTTAATGATGAACCTGTTATTAATTTTCGTGAATCTAAAAAATTTGTTAAGGCTGATGAACCTGTTATTTTAGTTGTTGATAATTATAATTCTTTGATTAAGAATAAGCGTGAAAAGCTTGGGTTGAAACAGGAGGATCTTGCAAAGTCTATTAATGAGAAAGAGTCTTTGATTCAGCAAATAGAAAATAAGAAAATTGAGCCTAGTTTTAAGGTGGCTGAGAAGCTTGAAAAGCGTCTTGGTTTAATATTATTAGAAAATTATAAGGAATCTGTTTCGGGTCAGCAATCTTTGAAGGATCAAGGTCCTGTCACTCTTGGTGATTTGATTCAGTTTAAAACTAGGAAGAAGAAATAATTGTGTTTAGTGATTTTTTATGAGGTACATGCTTATTATTGGGAGGTTTCAGCCGTTTCATTCTGGTCATCTTGCTATTATTAAGAAGTATCATCATAAGGGTTTCTTTGTTAAAATAATTATTGGGTCTATTCATAAGGCGCATCAGCGTGATGATCCTTTCACTGTTGATGAGCGCGTGGAGATGATTCGTAGAAGCCTTGATGAAATAGGTGTTGTTAATTACGAAGTTTTTTTTGTTCCGGATGTTCCTGATGATGCTGAATGGGTTAGTATCGTTAAGAAGAAAGCGGGCAAGTTCGATGTTTTGTTCACGGGTAATCCTTGGGTTAAAAAACTTTTTAGGAAAGAAGATGTTGAGCTTCATGAATATGATGAGCGTTTTGATAGGATTAAAGGTATTAAGGCTAAAGATATAAGGATGAATCTTCTTAATTCTAAGAGTAGGAAGGGTTTGCCTTTGGCTGTTTTTAATTATCTTAAGATTATTAGTGCTTTTGATCGTTTAAAGGAGATGCATGATTCTAGGAAGAAAGTTCATTATTTGCTTAATACTAATAAATTAACTATTAGTACAGCTGAGAGTTGTACTGGTGGGGCTATTAGTAGGGCTTTGATTAGTTATTCTGGTTCTTCTAATTTTTTTAAGGGAGGGGTTGTTGCTTATTCTCCTAAGATTAAAAAAAGTGTTCTTGGTGTTAATGAAAGAACTATTTTGAAAAAAGGTGTTGTTAGTGAGGAAACCGCGGTTGAGATGGCTCTTGGTGCTCTTCAATTATTTGATTCTGATTACGCCGTGGGTACTACTGGTTACGCTGATCCTTCTGATAAGGAGTCGGGTAAGGTTTTTATTGCTGTTGCGAATAAGCGCGAGGCTTTTGTTAAAGAATTTTTTTTTAAGTTTAAAGACAGAAATAAGATAATTGATAAGGCGTCTTCTGAAGCTGTGAAATTAATTTATGAATTGTTAAGAAAGGATTTGTTCGAGTAATTTTTTAGTAATGTTTTTATATTCTTCTTTTCTTTTTTGTTATTAGGTGAATTAGTTGCGTAGATCAAGTGTTATTCCCACAGTTTTTTCTCATAATAAGAAAGAGTTTTGTTCTAGGTTGGATTCTTTATTAAAGGTTTCTAAGAATTTACAAGTTGATTTCATGGATGGTTCTTTTGTTTCTTCTAAATCCGTGCTTCCAAGACACGTTCCTGTTCTTTCTAAGTTCAGTAATATTTTTGAAGCTCACTTAATGGTTAGTGATCCTGAAAAGTTTTGGACTAAAATTAGAAGTAAGGGTTTTAAGAAAATAATTTTTCACTTGGAATCTTTTGAGGATAAAAATGATGCTTTGATTTTTTTTAATAAATTAAAGAAACAAAAAATTAGGCCTGTTCTTGCTGTTAATCCTGGGACTGTTTTATCTAAGGAATTAGTTAGAGGTTTTGATTTCTTTTTAGTTATGGGTGTTCATCCTGGTAAGGAAAAACAAAGTCTTATTCCTTCGACTTTTTCTAGGATTAAGTTTATTAAGAGTGTTAATCCTTCTGCTAAGGTGCAAGTTGATGGCGGAGTTAATCCTGGTAATTCCAGTAAATTATTTAAAGCAGGTGCTGATTATATTAATTCAGGTTCGTACATAAGTGATAATGAAGATCCTGAAAAGGCTTTGTTAAGTTTATTAAATTAAAAAAGAGAGGTTGTTTTTTTTGGTTGCGCGTATTCATGGTTTAAAATTTGTTGCTAACACGCTTAGGCATGATGTTATTAATATGTTAACTGAGTCTAAATCTGGTCACACTGCGGGTCCTCTTGGTTTGGCTGATATTTTTGCGGCGTTATATTTTGATTTTTTAAATGTTAATCCTAAGAATCCTTTGGATGAGAATCGTGATTTTTTAGTTCTTAGTAATGGTCATGTTTGCCCTATTCTTTATGCGGCTCTTGCTAATAAGGGTTTTTTTGATAAGGATGAATTGTTTAGTCTTAGAAAGTTTGGGTCTAGGCTTCAGGGTCATCCTCATAGGTTTTCTTTGCCTGGTTTAGAATCTTCTTCTGGTCCTCTTGGTTCTGGTCTTGGTCAGGCTTCGGGTATGGCTTTGGTTTTAAAGCGTGAAGATAAGTCTAATAGGGTTGTTTGTGTTTGTTCTGATGGTGAGCATCAAGAGGGTAATCATTGGGAATCAGTTTTGTTTTGTGTTAAGTATGAATTGAATAATTTAGTGGTTATTGTTGATAGGAATAGGATTCAGATTGATGGTAGCACCGAAGAAATTATGCCTTTGAAGTCTTTGAAGGAAAAATATTTGTCTTTTGGTTGGGGCGTCATTGAGATTAATGGTAATAACATGGATCAGGTTGTTCATGCTCTTGATAAATCTAAGCATCATAGAAAGGGTCCTTTGGTTATTGTTGCTAATACTGTTCCTGGTAAAGGTGTTAGTTTCATGGAGAATAATTATGAGTGGCATGGTAAGACTCCTAGTAAAGATGAGGCTGAGAAAGCTCTTTTTGAGTTGAGTAAGAGGAGGGTTGCTTAATGATTAGGAAGTCTTTTTTTTCTAGTCCTGAATTTGATTCTACTCGTAGAG
The DNA here is from genome assembly GCA_020854775.1 of Candidatus Woesearchaeota archaeon. Classification (NCBI taxonomy): domain Archaea; kingdom Nanobdellati; phylum Candidatus Woesearchaeota; species Candidatus Woesearchaeota archaeon. The sequence continues at coordinate 49,436 of JAHKLZ010000017.1, forward strand.
GTTTTGGTAAGGGGTTGTTGAGACTTGGTTCTTTGTTTAATGATGTTTGGGTTTTAACTGCTGATCTTGGGGGTTCTACTTGTGTTAATAACTTCAAGGATTCTTTTCCTGATAGATTCGTTCAAGTTGGTGTGGCTGAGCAGAACCTTGTTTGTGTCGCTTCAGGTATTGCTTCTATGAATAAGGTTGTTTTTGCTTCTTCTTTTGCGATGTTTAGTCCTGGTAGGAATTGGGAGCAGATTCGTACTACTATTGCGTATAATGATCAACCAGTAATAGTTGTGGGTTCTCATACGGGTTTGGGTGTTGGTGAGGATGGTGCTACTCATCAGGCTCTTGAAGATGTTGCTTTGATGAGGGTTATTCCTAACATGGTAGTTGTGGTTCCTTGTGATGCTTTGCAGGCTGAGAAAGCCGTTTTTTCTTTGTATAAAAGAAGGGGTCCGTCTTATTTGAGGTTGAATCGTCAGAAGTCTCCTTTGATTACTACTGCGTCTAGTTCTTTTAAGTTAGGAAGTGCTCAAGTATTGGTTGATGGTAAGGACTTAGTAATTTTTGGTTGTGGTCCTATTCTCGTTGAAGCTATTAAAGCGTCTGTTATTTTAAAAAATAAGGGTTTCAGTGTGGCTGTTGTTAATATTCACACGATTAAACCTTTGGATGAGGAATCCGTTGTTAAATTTGCTAATAAGTGTGGTTGCTTCTTGGTTGTTGAGGATCATCAAATCAGTGGAGGTCTTGGTTCTGCTATTTCTGAGGTTTTAATTAGGTCTAAGCCTGTTAAAGGTGACTTCGTTGGGATTAATGATGAGTTTGGTGAGTCAGGCGATTTTAATGATTTGTTTTGGAAGCATGGTTTGAATTCTGAAAGAATTGTTACTAAGGCTTTGAAGTTATTAAGAAATAAAAAAAATGTTAAAAGAGTTGTTAAGAAATCATTTTCTAAAAAGAAAGTTGTTAAAAAAAGCGCTAAGAGATTTGTTAAACATAAATAACTTTTGCTTGTTTAATAAAATTTATTAATGAGCTAATCTTGTTGTTGTTTGTTTAGGTGTTTTTCGTGGTTAAAAAATTATTGGTTGGGGACGTTGGAGGTACTAATACTTTTCTCGGAGTCATTCAGGGTTCTGATTTGTTAAAGGTTAAGGAATTTAAAACTAAGAACGTTGTTATATATGAGGAGTTGTCTAATTTTCTTGATGAGTACGACGTTAAGGGTGTTAGTTTAGCTGTTGCGGGTCCTGTTATTAATGGGAGGGTTAGTCTTAGTAATGTTGATAAAATTATTTCTTCTAAGAAATTATCTGATTTGGTTAAGCAAGATGTTTTGTTGCTTAATGATTTTGAAGCTCTTGGTTTCTTTGTTAAGGACAAAACTAGTAAGGGCTTGGTGATTGGTGCGGGTACTGGTTTGGGTAAAGTAGTTGTTTCTGATAAAGTCATGGGTACTGAAGGAGGAGGTGTTGATTTTCCTTTTTTTTCTGGTGAAGAAAATATTAAGGATTTTTTTTCTAAGAAGTTAAAGCGTCATCCTAGTTATGAGGACTTAGTTTCGGGTAGGGGTTTGAGCATGCTTAAACAGTACTATGTTAAGAAGAACAGGGTTTTGAGTAATAATTTTTCTCCTAGTGATATTTTTTCTAATAATAAGGATGTTGTTAATAAAAAAGTTATTAAAGATTTTTCTAAGTTTTATGGTCGTTTCGTTAAGAATTCTTCTTTAGAGTTGTTGCCTGATAAAGTTTTTATTGCTGGAGGAATTGCTAGGAAGAATCCTGAAATAATTAAGTCAGAAGAATTTTTGAATGAGTTGTCTGTTTTGTCTAAGAAGCCTCGTGTTTCTTTGATTAAGGATAAATATGCGGGTTTGAAAGGTGCGGCTTCTGCTTTTTTTCATAAAAATATTTAAAAAGAAAAGGTTCTTTGTTAGTATTGTGTTTTTATTAAGAGGTTTTTACAGTGAAATTATTTTTAGATAGTGCGGTTTTGTCTGAAGTCGAGGAGGCTTTCTCTTGGGGCGTCGTGGAAGGTGTTACTACTAATCCTTCTTTGCTTAAGAAGGCCGTTGAGAAAAATCAAGGTGATTTAGAATTATATATTAGGTCTATTCTTAAAGCGGCTAAGCCTTTTCCTGTTAGTTTAGAAGTTACTAAGTCTAATGTTGAGGAAGTTGTTGCTGAGGCTAAGGCTTTGTTTAAGATGTTTAATCATACTGCGAGGAATGTTTGTATTAAGATTCCTATTTGTTTGTCTGATGATGAAGATTCTTTGCTTTCTGGTTTGAAATCCATTTCTGAGGTTTCTAAGTTAAAGATTCCTGTTAATGCAACTCTTATTTTTACTCCTGAGCAAGCTTTATTGGCTGCTAAGGCTGGCGCGAAGTTTGTTAGTCCTTTTGTTGGTCGTTTGGATGATTTCATTAGGGATTCTGCTAGTGTTAAGTATTCTAAGGATGATTATTTTCCTGCTGAAGGTCTTAGTAGTAAAGGCGTAGTTCTTAATGATGAAGGTATTGTTTCTGGTGTTGATTTGGTTCGTAGGTGTTCTTTGATTATTAAGAAGCATGGTTTGAGCACAGAGGTTATTGCTGCGTCTATTAGGAATCCTCGTCAAGTACGGGAGTGTGCTGAGGCTGGTGCTCACATTGCTACTTTGCCTTTTTCTGTTATTAAGAAATTAGTTGTTCACAAAAAAACTTTTGAAGGCGTAAAGAAGTTCTCAGAGGATACTGTTAAGGAATATGAGGGTTTAACTAAAAAATGAAGTTCGTAAAAGATTATTCGTCTAAGTATTCAAGTGTTGATGAGAAAAAACTTTTAGATTTTATTTCTGTTATTAAAGAGGATTTGTTTAAGAATTATGATTCTGATTTTTCTTCTTTGCTTCTTCCTCAGGATGAGAATATTTTAAGGGATGTTTCTGTTCTTGTTAAGAAAAAAAAGAAGTTTTCTGATTTGATAGTTATAGGTATAGGTGGTTCTAATCTTGGCGCTTTAGCTATTCTTGAAGCTGTTAAGGGTAAGAATTATTTATTGATTAATAACAAAAAAGTTTTTTTTGCTGACACGGTTGATTCTGATAATATTAACAACATTTTAAGTATTTGTAAAAAGAAAAATTTCTTGTTAGTTTTTATTAGTAAGTCTGGTACTACGACTGAGTCTGTTGCTAACTTCGAAGTTTTACTTAGTAAGATTCCATTAAAGCAGAGGAAGGAAAGAGTTGTTACTATTAGTGATGAGGGTTCTGCTTTATCTGTTCTTGCGGATAAGAAAGGTTTTGATTCTTTGTTTATTCCTAAGAAGGTTGGTGGTAGGTTCTCTGTTTTTAGTTCGGTTGGTTTGTTTCCTTTATTATTCGCAGGTATTAATGTTAAGGAATTGCTTCGTGGTGCTAATGATTCTTTGAAGAGTTTTGATAAGACTAATTTTGCTTATTTAGGTGCTTTGGATATTTATACTAATTACAAAAAAAATAAAGTTATTAATGACTTGTTTTTATTTAGTAATGATTTAGAATCTTTAGGTAAGTGGTTTCGTCAATTAATGGGTGAAAGCATAGGTAAGAAGTTTTCTGTTTCTGGTAAAAAAGTTTTTGCAGGTATTACTCCTACTGTTTCAGTTGGTAGTACTGATTTGCATTCTGTTGGTCAGCTTTATCTTGGGGGTCCTAGGGATAAATTTACTAGTTTTGTTAGTTTAAAGAATCAGTCTAAATTAATAATTCCTAAGAATAAAGATGGGATTCTTAAACATATTCAAGGATTAAGCTTTCAAGAAGTCATGGATGCTATCTTAAAAGGTACTTTGTCCGCTTTTAAATTAAACAAGTTACCTTTTAATCATTATGTTTTAGAAAAAAAGTCTGAGTACGAAATTGGTTTTTTTATGCAAACGAAGATGCTTGAAATAATTCTTCTTGCTCACTTAATAGGTGTTAATCCTTTTGATCAACCTAGCGTTGAAGATTATAAAAAAGAAACTCGTAAATTGCTTCAATGAATCATTTTTTTCTTGATAATTCATATGCTATCATTATTAGTATCGTGAATGCTGCGCCTGCTAAGAACCATGGCGCTATAATCATACCTGTTGTTGGTTCACTAATAGTTGCGTCCATTACTCTCATGGCTGGTTCTGCGAGCATATCTGTTTCTGTTGTCATAACCATGTCTGTTACTTGAAAGCTACCTGATAACATTTTTTGTCTTGGAAACAAATTCATTATTTTTTCCCAGTTGCTTTCTAATAAGTATATTAGTCCTCCTGTGAAAGCTGTGAATAAAGTTATTGGTAAAAAATTTCTTAATTTATCCATCACTGTTTTATCTTCTTTAGGAGCGATGATTATGTATTTGTTTGCTAATCCGTAATGTACGACTTCTTTTCCTTTTTCTGAATAGTGATATTCGTCACTTGTTACTAAATTATTATCTTTTAATTGTTTTAAGTTATAATGAACGGTGCTCATGGCCATTCCTAGTTTCTTCGAGATTTCTGTAGCGGTCGCTCGTTCATTGTTTGATAAGTAGTCTAAGATTTTTCTACAAGTATCATTATTTAGTACTTGAGTCATCTTTTTGACTTTGTCTTCTTTTAAAGACATTAAAACGAATGAATTAGTTGTCATTTTAGCTTTGTTAATATTCAGGGATTTAAATACTTTAAGATAAGTTCTATTTTGTTAGAACTCTTTTTTTTTTATTCGTGTTTTTCGAAGAATTTTTTTATTTCGTTTTCGTACATCATTGTTTGTTTAATGTTCCAAGTTATGGGGAAGCACCTATAATAATTATTCCATGAGTATCTTTCATCTAAGAATATTATTACGCCTTTGTCTGTTTCGCTTCTTATGCATCGCCCCGCGCTTTGTAGTGTTTTGTTGAAAGCAGGGAATAAGTATCCGTAGTCCCATCCTTTTCCGAATTTTTTATCGTAATAATCTATTAGTGCTTTTGTTTCTAAGTCTGGTTTTTGTAATGGTAATCCTACGATTATGACTCCTTTCAAGTAATCTCCTGGTAAATCTATTCCTTCTCCGAAACTCCCTGTTATTACACCTAATAGTGCTGCGCCTTCGTCTTTGTATTTTTTGAAGTTTTCTAGTAATTCTTCTTTTTCGTGTTTCGCCATTCCTGAGTGTTCTAAGAAAATGGTTTTGTTACAATCTTTCATGTATGTGTAAGCTGAATCTCTTAGTTTGAAGCTGGGAAAAAATACTGCGCTGTTACCAGGTATGTTGTTTATCATCTTAGTAACGGTTTCTCCTATTTCTTTGTATTGTTCTTCGTTCCTAGTCGCGTATTTAGTTGATGTTTTTGGAACTATCATGTTTATTTTGTTATTTTCAGGAAAAGGATTTTTTAGAACTAATTCTTCTGTTCTGTTTTTTTCAAATCCTAAGATGTCTAAGTACATATTAGTAGGATTAAGTGTCCCTGACATTAGTATTGTTGAATGAGCAAAAGGTAGTACTTGTTTCGCTATTATTGAGGGATCTAAGCATTTATAGTTAAGAACTAATATGTCTTCTTTGAATCCTTTAACGATGGAGAATATCCTTGTGTAACCTTCATCGTTGTTTAACCATTCATTTAAGAAACTCGCTATTGCTCCTAAATAAGATTGTTTTTTTTCTTTTCTTATTTCATCAGCTGCTTCTTCTAAGTCCTCTATTAGTTCTTCATAATTAGTTATTTTGTCTACTCTGTCTACGAAGTCATTCCTTTCGATGTATATTTCTTCTTTTTTCTTTGAATAATCAGATAGTATTCCTTGTATTTCTCTTAATGAAACAAATAAGTTATTTGCTTTTATTTCTTGAGCTTCACTCATTGCTCTTTTTAATGATATGCTTGTTAATCTTTGGCTTGCCAAATCAGTTATTCTAGTGGGTAAGTTGTGAGCTTCATCAACTATTATTATGGCGTCTTCTAATTCTTTATTGGTTTTTCTAAGGAATGAATCCCTTATTTTTGGGTGGAACAAATAATAATAATCTGTTACTATTATGTTTGATTTTTTTCCTATGTTCATTGATACTTCGTAAGGACACAATCCGTGTTTTTTTGATGTATTTATGACTTTATGAGTTGAACAAGGACTCTTATTGATTAGTTCGGAAGTAGCGGTTTTTGATTCGAATGATTGTTCTTCTCCACTTTTTAATTTAGAATAATAATCACATCTTTTATCTTCTCTTAACATTTTGCAGTATTCCGCGAAGTCTTTCGTGCTCATATTATCTACGCCTTCTTGTAAGCACATATGTTTTTTTCCTACTATGTCTACGCAAATTATTTTTTCGTTGTATTTCTCATTTATTATTTCAACTGTTTCTAGAGCTATTAAGTGTTGAGTATGCATGGAAGTTAGAAAAAAAACTGTTTTTCCTGATTCAACAGCTTTTTTTAATGCGGGACTTATGCTAGCAGCGGTTTTTCCTAGTCCTGTTGGTGCGTGTGCTATCAAGTTATGTCCTGACGTGACTGCGTGATTAACTGCTTTTATTAATATGTCTTGTACTCCTCTTATGTTTTCGTATGGGAAGAAATCTTTGTTTTTTTCTTTTTGTTTAATCATTTTGTTATTTTTTTGAATTCTTATTTAATATTTAAATGGTTGCCTTTCATTTTTTATTGCTTTTTTTTGGTTTTAAAAACTTGTTCTTCGTGAGTGTCCAGTGTTTTATTAAGAAAAACAAAAACTCTTTTAAAAAGTAGTTGTTTCTCTTATTTTTATGCGTAATAGAATCATTGTTGTTAAAAAGGATCGTTGTAACCCTGTGGGGTGCGGTGATTATTTGTGTATGAGAGTCAGTCCTAGTAATAGGGCTGGTAAAGAAGCTATTGTTAAAGATGATGATGGCAAAGTCAGAATTAATGAGTCAGTAATTACTGACGCGGATAGGATAGCTGTTAATAAATGTCCTTTTCAGGCTTTAAGCATGATTAATCTTCCTGAAGCTCTTAATCAAGACCCTATTCACAGATTTTTACCTAATGGTTTTTCTTTGTACAAATTACCCATTCCTATTTTTGGAAAAGTCGTAGGTATTATTGGTAGGAACGGTGTTGGTAAATCTACTGCTATGAATGTTTTAGCAGGCTTACTAAAACCTAACTTCGGTGTTAAGGATAAAGAAGCTAGTTACAAGGACTTAATTGAGCGTTTTAAAGGCACAGAGGCTCAGGTTTTTTTTGAAAAACTAGAATCTGGCGAAATAAAAGTTGCGTATAAGCCTCAGCAAGTAGATCTGATTCCTAAACAATTTAAAGGGTCTGTTAGGGATTTGTTGAATAAAGTTAATGAAACTGATAAATTAGATGAAATAGTTGATGTTCTTGAATTGTCAAAGATTCTTGAGAGTGATGTTTCTAAGATTAGTGGTGGTGAGCTTCAACGCGTCGCTATAGCTGCTACTGTTTTGAAGAAAGCAAATCTTTACTTATTTGACGAACCAACGTCTTACCTTGATATTAAGCAAAGAATTAAGATTAGTAAATTCATTAAGAGCTTAGCTGTTGAAGACGTCGCCGTATTAGTCATTGAGCACGACATCATCATCTTGGATTATTTAGCTGATTTGATTCATTTAATGTATGGTGTAGAAGGAGAATATGGTATTACTAGTTTGGCTAAGTCTACTAAAGCAGGAATTAATATTTACTTAGATGGTTATATTCGTGATGAGAATATGCGTTTTAGGAATCATAAAATAGTGTTTGATGATAGTCCTGATGAGAAAGTCGCTTCTGAGACTCATCTGACTTCTTGGAGGAACTTAAAGTATGATGTTGGTCGTTTCTCTTTAAATGTTAATCAAGGAGAAATTATGCGTAGAGACGTCATAGGAGTTCTTGGAGAGAACGGTATTGGTAAAACTACTTTTGCGCGTCTTATCACTGGCGAAATAAAAGTTGATGAGCAAGTCTTAGAAGAATTAAGAATCTCTTATAAGCCTCAATACTTGTTTAAAAGCGATGAATTAGTCATGGTTTATCTGCGTGACGCTTTGAAGTTTGATACTCAAATAATTAGTCCTTTACAAATTAAGTCCTTATTAAATAAGAAATTATCAGAGTTATCTGGTGGTGAGCTTCAGCGCGTTTCTATTGCTAAATGCTTAAGTGAAGACGCAGATCTATATGTTTTGGACGAGCCTAGCGCGTACTTAGACGTTGAGCAACGTCTTAGCATGTCTAAAATCATAGGTGAATTAATGTCTCATTCAGGTAGAGCTGCTTTGATTATTGATCACGACTTATTATTCCTAGATTATTTATCTAAGAAACTCTTAATTTTTGACGGTGTACCTGCGATTAGCGGTAAAACACTAGGTCCTCTCAGCATGGGTCAAGGTATGAATCATTTTCTTAAAGAGCTAAACATCACTTTTCGTAGAGACGAAGAATCAGGTCGTCCTAGGATTAACAAGCCTGACAGTCAAAAAGATAAGGAGCAAAAAGCTAGTGGGGCTTTGTATTATTTGAAATGAACAAAAGATTAATTAATTTTTTAACTGTTTTCTTAGTCGTTTTCATATTAGTTCTAGGAATCCCTTCATTTTTATCATTGAACCCTTTCATTTATTTTAACGAAGCTAAAAAAACAAATATTGTATTTGATGACTTTGAATATTTATACGAAAACGTTCACGGATTTTTATTACTAAGAAATTCTTTATCAGATAATTTCACAATTGATGAAAATAATCACATGCAAGACGTTCGATTACTTATTAACACACTAAAAATTTTTTCGTTCATTTTCATAATGGTTTTAGCAAGCACACTCTTTTTAATTAACAAAATAAAAGGCACCAAAAAAAGAAAAACAGAACTAACCAATTTTTTTAATAATCTAAAAAAAGGCGGATTCATAAGCCTATCATTTTTAATATTCTTAACCATTATTGTTTTCATAAATTTTTCTTTTTCATTCGACGCGTTCCACAGAATATTTTTCCCACAAGGAAACTGGCTTTTCTCAGCGGATAGCTTATTAATAACTTTGTTCCCCCAAACATTCTTCTTAAACATGGCCAAGAAAATATTCATCACGAACACATTATTCATCTCACTACTAATTCTAATCATTCATTTATTAGAGAACCAAAATAAATATTGAACGAAGTGAGTGTAAAATTAAGAAAAAGAAAATATTATTTTAAAGAATCAATTAATTTTTGAGTTGTAATTAAAGGCCCGATAACTGTTTTGAACCGTTCACAATTTCTTTCATGCCATTCTTGTTTTTCAGTTGTTGAAGCATCAGTTACTAAATATGGTTGAATTCTTCTATATGCAGCATCAACCGCACTAAAATAAACACAAACTCCTGAATAAACGCCCGTAAAATATATTTCATCGATGTTATTATTTTTACAATATTGTTCTAATTCAGTTTGAAAAAAAGCACTATATTCTGACTTTTCAATTTTAATTGAATACTTTGATTTTGTAACTTCTTGAATTAATTCCTTTTTTTCAGGCTCATCTGCAAATTCATCACCCCATAATTTTAACATAACAGGATTTTTTTCAGAATTAGATTTTCCAGTTACAACAATAATTGGTAATTTGTGTTTATTAAATTCTTCAATTAATTTGACTTGATTAGAAATTATTTCTTTAGGATTGTAAATATTTAAAGTATTGCCTTTAATCATATCAATAATTATTAATGCTTTAACCATGATACTATTTGAATAATTGAATCTTTATTAATTTATCGAAGTCTTTTCTTTTTCTATGTTCTCTAATATAAATGTCTTATAACATCAGGGATATACGAAGTTTTTTTTGGAACGAAGTGAAATAAAAATTTGGGTGAGCGAAGTGCAACGAGCGAACCCTTTAAGCCTTGTTAAATCCGCCGACGACTGAAAGGAGGAGAGCGCGGCGTGCCCGAGCCGTAGGCGAAGGAGTTTTTGTGCCTATATTAAAATATTGCCTGCATTGTTCTTGCCACTCGTTTTTACCGAAACATTTATATAGTTTAATGAATATATATTCATAACTAAATGTGGAGGTAAAGTAAAATGCCAAATAAAGACGGAACAGGACCAGAAGAAAAAGGACCTAGAACAGGAAGACAGATGGGAAATTGCGAAGGAGCAAAACCTACTGGTAGAGGTTTAGGACCGCGCGGAAGTGGAATGCGAAGAGGTTTGGGAAGAAGATTTGTAAACAAAGCTCCAAACAACAAGGATTAAGAATGCCACGACCATGCAAGAGAAGAAGAGTTGGATGTCGACCAAATTCTTCTTATTTTAAACCCGCAGGAATACGAAAAGTCGAATTAGAGGAATCTGTTTTAGCTGTTGATGAATTTGAAGCTGTGAGATTAAAAGATTATTTAAATTTAGATCAAAATGAATGTTCTGAAAAGATGAATATCTCACAGCCAACTTTTCATAGATTAATCTTGTCCGCTAGAAAAAAAATTGCTGATGCTATTGTAAATGGCAAAGCAATAAAGATTGAGGGTGGCAATTTCATATTTGAAGAACATCATGGAAGAAATAGTTGTGGCAGGCACAAGCAATAGGCACAAAAATTGGATTTAACATCAGGATTTAGAGAAGTTTTTGCGACAGCAAAAATTTGGGTGGAAGAAACTGCAAGTTTCTGGAACCTCTAAATCCTTGTTAGTTGCGTCTTTTCGTAGAAAAGACCGAGGGATAGCTGCAAACGGTTTTTTGCGAAGCAAAAAAATCCCGAAGAGTTATTATTATGTGCGTTAATCAATAATTTTTAAAGAATCAGACATAATTAGACTTGCAGACCTATGATTCATGCTCCTTGGGTTGCTCATACGAACTCCCCATCCTCTTTTAATATAGGGAATTAGTTCTTCAACCGAATCCACAACCACATAATTTTTTTCGAATCTATCAGGACTAGTGATAAATTTATTCTCTCTCCTTGGATGCCTATGAGGGTATAATTCAATGCCTTGTTCTGGTCCCGATTTGACATAAGCTATAAGATTAACCATATTATTGAAAATATTGTTTTATACTTAAATAATTTTTTATATTAGCCCATAATAATAATTGCAACTAACATCAGGATTTAGAGAAGTTTTCGGAACGAAGTGGAAGAAAAATTTGGGAAAATTCAGCAAGAATTTTCCTCTAAATCCTTGTTAAATGAGGGTGAGCGAAGCGAAAGGCTGCAAGCCGTCCCCGAGGATTTGCGAAG
>JAHKLZ010000018.1 GCA_020854775.1 Candidatus Woesearchaeota archaeon
CTATTAAGAGCAACACCACTAGGTGTCTCACTCAAAAAAGCACTCCACTCCTCACTCGTATTACTAGGAATAAAAATCTGATCATTCCTACTATTAACAACTCTTCTAAAATCATCATACAAACAAATATCAAACGAAGTATTTACATCAATATAAGTACCAAGAACTTTACCATCAGAATCAGAAACTACTTGACTAACACCTGTTTTAATATTGATTATTTGTGTGTTAAACGAAGCTGTTTGAGCGTTAACTATTGTTAAAATTGAAAGAAGTATTATTGCTATAAATATTAGTAGTGATTTTATTTTTTTTTTATTCATAATTAATCCTTTTAAGAGTTTATTAGTTTTGTTAACTCGTTGATTGTTTGTTGTTGTTCTTCTAGTTTTTGGGTTAGTTCGTTGATTTGTTCTTGTTGTTCTTTTATTGCTTGTATTGCTGGAACTACGAGTAATGAGTAATCTACTCCTTTGTATTCTCCTTTTTCGTGTACTAGTTCAGGGTATATTTTTTCTAATTCTTGCGCTATTATTCCTATTTGTTGTTCTTTTGATTCTTTGAAGTTGAATGTGTACGTGTTTAGAGATGTTATTTTGTTTAATGCATTGTTTAGTGGTACAAGGTTTTCTTTTAGTTCTATGTCTGAATCGTGTATGAATGCTGACGCGTATACATTACCTGTTACGATTGCGTTTCCTTTTACATGTAATTTTTCAGTAGGCGCATCTATTCCTATACCTACATCATCGTTAAAATAAGATTTTTTATCTGCTTTTAGCACAAGATTTGGTTGACCTCCTGATACACCTCTAGCCCTATCACCTGTTATGAATGCCATATAAGCAGAATCTCCTCCAGTGGCCATAATATAGTTAGCATCATTTCTACTAAATTCTAAATGATTTTGATCATCTGTAGCTGTTGATATTAATCTAGTCCCCGCTATATCTCCCGATACATCTAAAGCTCTGCTTGGTGATGTTATTCCTATTCCTAGTCTTGAATTAGTATTGTCCCAGTGTAGATTCGTAGGACTTATAACTGCGTCTTCTCCGTTTCCTACTAAGACTTTGTTTGCTGCGAGGATTGTTTTGCCTGTTCCTCCGCGAGGTACAGTTACAAGATCTAAATTTATTGTTACTTGTCTTGTTGATCCTGCTACTGTGCTTATTCCTGTTCCTCCTGTGATTGTTGCTGTTTGCATACTTCCTATTGTTTGTGCTGTTCCACTATCTCCTGCTAATGTCCAACTCGCGTAGTTATCTGCGCTATCTGGGAGTCCGTCTAATTTTGATTTATCAGCTGCACTCATCACTCCTGCAAGAGTATCTGTTGCTATGTTTAGCGTTGCGGGCGTTCCTGTGCTTGATGTTATTAGAACTGTTGTTGCGGTTCTTGTTCCTTGCGCTATGTTTGTTGGTGAAACATCTAATTTGTTTGTGTCTGAATTCCACGTTAAAAAAAGTCCCGCTATTTGACTTCCTCTTTGTGCAAATGCCGTGTTCCAGTTTCCTGAGTTTCCTCCTAGTGCTATTATTGTATCTGATACATCTAGTCCTCCGCTAATCGCTACTCTTCCACCCGAACCTAGATCCATATTAGTTATTGTGTCTGTATATAGAATTGTGTGGTATCCTGCTATTCTAGCGTTGTTTGATTGCGCTAGTGTTAGTGTTGAGCTTATTAGTATAAGCAGTGTTATTATTGTGATTGTTAAGATTCTTGATTTTTTTAAGTTAGCCATGTTGTTTGTTCTTTTCTTTTTTGTTTATATACTTTTCTATTATTTGTCGTCTTTACCACTTCTTAGTTAATTCTTTTTGTTTTGTTTTTTTTATGGAAAGTTATTTAAATAACTTAATTAATTGTTTTGTTATTATTTTTTTTTTAATTGTAGGTGAGTTGTTATGAATAATAGGTTTAAGAAGAGGTTTAAGAGGGATTTCTTGATGTTTTATCTTGGTATTTCTTTGTATATTATTTTTTTAGTTCTTTGGTTTGTTACTTTGCCTAAGCCCGAGAAATCTTTTGATGCTATGACTGTTGGTGAGAAATTGGATAGTGTTAGGGCTAGTGAGTCTAAGATGCTTGATGATTCTAATTATTTGAGAGCTGTTAACAGTAATAACAATGTTTACTGTGATAAAATCGTTGATGTTAAGCTTAGAGAAAAGTGTTTTAAGGAAGTTACTTCTTCTGAGGTTTTAGTTGTTGATGATAGGTCTGAGCAAGATATTCTTGATGATTCTAATTATTTAAGAGCTGTTAACAGTAATAATGTTGTTTATTGTGATAGAATATTTGATGTTGATTTGAGATATGAATGTTTGGTTGAGGTTCAGTCTTTAAGTAATTGATCGGTGTTTTTGAGAATGGTTGCAGGAATTATTTTATTGAATGCTTTTTTTGGGATTTTGTCTGTTGCTTGTTTAGTTTTTTCTTTGTATAAATTGGTGTTTATTATTTCTCAGTATAAGAAGTATGAAGTTGTTATGGCCAAGGTTCTTGAGTTGTCTAAGGATAATAATTCTAAGAGTTTTGTTAAAGCTAATCTTATTAGTGAGGATTATGCTGAGTACGTTGTTGATGATATTCTTGATGAGTATTATTCTAGTGAATAATAATATTTTTTTTGGAGAATTAATATTTTTTTGATTTATATGTTTCCTTTAGTTAATAAGAACATTGCGAATGCGCCTACTAATAATATTACTATCATTCCTAGTACTTTTGGGTGGAATAGTGTGGCCGTTACGTCTTCTCCGAAACTTGATGGATCAGAACTTCTTGTTGTTGTCGTAGTTGTTGTGTAGTCATCTCCGTAGTATATTTGTCCTGGTTCTCCTGTGCTTGGCGTAGTTGTTTCTGTGAGCGTGGTTGGTCCTGTTGTTGCTTCTCTTGTTGTTTGTCCGAATGCTGCGCCTAATCCGAATAACATTAGTACCACAGTTATTATTATAACCCATGTTCTTAGTTCTGATGTTGTTCCAGCTACTAAATCTTTTTGTTTTAGTCCGAACATCATTAGTACGAATAATATAAAGAATCCTATGAATATTATTGTGAAGAACCATGGCGTTATGTATGCTATTAGTGTTATGAATCCTTCGCTTGTCATACTTATTATTGCGAATCCGAATGCTATTAGTGCGTAGAGTCCTTGGTTTTTGTCTCCAAATGGTTTGGTCCAGGAGAGGAAGCCGTACATGATTACAAATACTAATATTATCATGAATAACGAGCTCACTGCTCCTAGTAAACCTATATCTAGAAACGTTACCATTTTAGGTTTTAGTTTCCTCCGAACATTTTGTTGAATTCTTTTGCGAATCCTTTTAGTCCTGAGTTGTCATCTTTTGGTTTATCTTCTTTTGTTATGAAGTTTATTATTAATGCGAAGACTAGTAATGTTACTATTAGTGCTTGGAATTGTGGATCATACAAGAAATATAGCCATCTTGGTATGTATCCTCTTCCTATCCATCCTGCTGCTATTGCGAATATTAATCCTACTGCTAGTATTGATAATGCTACGAATCCTCCGCCTAGGTAGCTTTTACTTGTGTTTAGTGGGTTTCCAAAAACGCCTGTTACTAATAATACCATCACTACTCCTACTACTAGTAGTGCTACGTTTGGTATTGCTCTGTTTATTACATCTACTACGTCTAATCCGTAGATGTATCTTCCTGTTATGTGTGGTATTACTACTCCTAGTGCCATTACTAGTGATAGTATTACGTTAAAGTTTTTTCTTGGTTTATCATGTTCATCTGTTCCTAGTATTTTGGTTTTTTGTAATACCGCGAATACTAATGTAAATATTAGTATAAATGGTAGTAGTACATCTAGAAGTCCTATTGCTTCTAAGTTTTGTATCATACCTCTGAAGTCTAAATACATTCGTGATCACCTTTTTTGTTTTTTTGTTATTTTTTAGTGTTATTTTTTTATTTGTTTTTTTTGTTCTTTTTATTTGTTTGTTTTTTTTAGTCTTTCTTTTTTTCTTGTTTAGGATTTGGATCTTTCGTTATGTACCATATAAATCCTATGAATATCGCCATCATTAGTACAGTTGCTAATATTTCTCCGCTCCAATTACTTTGTAAATACGCGTATATTTTGTCTAACCATCCTAGTGAGTTTAGGAATATTAATGCTATTCCTATGAATACTATTACTTCGAATATTATTGTCCATGTTTTGTTTAGGAAGAAACCGTCTTTTTCTTGTTTTTGGAATGCCCCTATTGTGAGTGTGAATGAGAATACTAGCACTATTAGTAGTACTACTTTTGATGTTACTTCACTTATTAGTGATACAAGTTGTGCTGATGCTACTACGAAGAATGCGATTACGAATGCTGTCATGCTGTTTAGGTTTTTTCTGGTTACTTGGTGTATTTTTCCGTCGTTTTCTGATCTGTATTCTTCTGTTCCATATATTTTTGTTTTTTCTAGGAATGCGAATACCATTGTGAATACGAGCAGGAATGGTAGTATTATTTCGAATACGCCTAGTTCAACTAAGAAATTCATCGCGTTACCTAGTACTGTGTTAGCCATAGTTGATAACTGGCGTTTAAGAGTTTATAAAACTTTTGTTTTTTTCTTAGTCTTATTTTTATTTTTTTGTTGGTTTGGAAATTTTTAAATAATACTGTTGTTTCTTTGTTTTTTATGAAGAGCAGAATTCGTAATGTGTTTTTTATTTTGATTATTGTTAATATTAGTGTGTTTTTGTTGCAATTTTTGTTAGGTGATTCTTTTACTAGGGCTTTGATGCTTGTTCCTGAAGATATTCTTAGTAGGCCTTGGACTTTGTTGACTTCTATGTTTCTTCATGGTAGTCCTGCTCATTTATTGTTTAATATGTATGCTTTGTTTATTTTTGGTGGTTTGATTGAGCAAAGAATTGGTACGTCTAGGTTTTTAGGTGTTTATTTGTTTGCTGGTTTGTTCGCAGGTGTTTTGTATTCTGTTTTTTCTTCTGTTCCTGCTCTTGGTGCTAGTGGTGCTATTATGGCTGTTCTTGGTTTGGCTATTATGTTGTTGCCTGATCTTCAGGTTTTGTTTTTCTTTGTTATTCCTATGTCTCTTAGGACTGCTGGTATTATTTTTGCTGCTATTGATATTTTTGGTTTGTTTAATCCTGGTTCTGGTATTGCTCATCTTGCACATCTTGGTGGTTTATTTGTTGGTTTGGTTTATGGTTTTTATTTGGTTTCTAAGAAAAAGAAGCTTGTTGCTAAATTTGTTAGGCCTCCTAAGAAAGTTTTTGGTAAGAAAGACACTATTGAGTTAAGTGATGAAGATATTGAAGAATATATTAAGAATGGTCGTCTTTGATTATTTTATTGTTTGTTTCCTTTCATCATGCCCGCCATGTCTAGTAGTGATGCTTTGTTGTTTCTTATTATTTGGCCTGTTTCTGCGTTGATTCTTATGTTTATTATGTTCATGCTTTTGCATATGAATGTCATGTTCCATACTGGTTCCATGATGTGTTGTAGTATTATTATTTTTTTGTTTACTAGTTCCGCAGAGTGTTCTTTTTTTAGTATTTCGTTTGTTTTTTGTGTTGCTTCTTCGTAGTTAATTTTTATTTTTTTTATTTCTAATTGTTGTATTGTTTTTCCTTCTTTGAATATGTCTTCTTCTTTTTGTTTTGTTATCGGATTAGTTTTGAATATTGTTATTTTGTCTGTTCTTGGATTGTAGTATCCTATTTCTAGTTCTTGTTCGTTTTCTGGTACTAATATGTGTACTAAGTAGTATTCTTTGTTGTTTCGCATGAATTTTTTGTATTCTATGTTTTGCGTGAGTTTTTCGTATTCTTTTATTACATTCATTATTTTTTAGAATGCGTTATTATTTATAAGTTTTTTTGAGGCGTAAAAATTTTTGTTAGTATTTAGAAAAAAGTATTTAATAATTTTAATTATGTTTTTAAATACTGTTTTTAATATTTCAAATAAATGCGAAGGATGGGATTCCTCGAACGTAGCTGAGAGGTGCCAAAAATATTTCTTGATTTTTGAGCATGTTCAAATTCCGTTTGTTGCATTTAGAATAAATGCGAAGGACGGGATTTGAACCCGTGTCCCAGCCTTGGCAAGGCCGAATACTAACCACTATACTACCTTCGCGTTTTTATTCTTGGGATGTGGTTTTTTATTTTAAAGGTTTCGATTGGTTTTAGAATTGTTTATTTTTTTAGTTCTTTTGTTATTCTTGAGAGTTCCGCGACGTTTTCTGCGAATAATGGTAGGACTTTTGAGAATACTTTTTCCATTGCTTTTACTTCTGCTCCTACGTTAGTCATGTTTCTATCGTAGTCTTCTACTTTTGATATTATTACTGTGTGTACTTTGTCAAATTCTCTTCTTAGGTCTTCGAATTTTTGTTCAAGCGTGGTTACTCTCGTTGTCATTGTGTTTTTCCATTCTGCTAGTTTTGTTAGGTCTTTTAGTAGGTCTTCCCATTTTTCTTCTATTATTGCTTCTATTAATTCTTCGTTTCCCGTCGTATTTGTTAATTGTTGAGGTTGTTGAGGAGCGTAATTTTTTTCTTGTAGTTTTTGGAATGGATTTTCATCGAATTGATTCATTGGGCACACCTTGTTTTTTTGTTATTTGGTCGAACGCGTCGAATATTGCGTTGAAGCAACAGCCTTGTTGTTTTAGTTGTTGTATTATTTTTTTGTTTTTTAGTCCTTGTTCTTTTTTTGTTTTTATTATGTTTGTTAAATTTTTTATTGAACAAAAATTATTGTTTTCCATGTCTTCTTCCTCTTGTTATTTCTGTGTTTTTGTCCTTTTTTTGTACGCTTTTATTTTTTGGGTTTTGTTTTTATAAAAAGTTTTCTAATAATTTTTTTGTTTTAGTAGTTGTTCTATTTCTTTTCTTGTTACGAATTGCATGGGTTCCCATAAGTCTAGGTATGTGTTTAGTACTTTTAGGTCTTTTTGTTTTGCTGTGTCTTTTAATTCTCCTTTCATTACGTGTAAGTCATCTGTTAATTCTTGTATTTTTATTTTTGCTTCTAGTAATTCTTGGTTTAAGTGTTTTTTTTCTTTGAAGTATTCTTTTTGTAGTTCCATGAAGTTTTGGTCTGTTAGTTGTGATTTTTTTCTTAAATTTAAGTATCTATCTTCTAGTATTCTTATGCTTGATGCTACTTCAGATATTGTTTTTGTTACTTCGTCACTGTCTGGTTTTGCCCATGCTGCTTTTGTTTGTGGAAAATTGTTTTGGAAATTAGCTTGTTCTGGTATTATTGGCTTTTCGTTATTTGGTTCCACTTAATTTCCACCTTTGTTTTTTATCTTCCTAGTTGTTCTTCTTTTTCTGCTATTGTTATTCTTGTTTTTACAACTGTGTCAGGATTTAGGCTTATGCTTTGTATTCCTTCTTCTACTAAGAATTCTGCGAAGTCTGGGAAGTCGCTTGGTGCTTGTCCGCATATTCCTATGTATTTTTCTTTATCGTTTGCTACTTTGATTACGCGTCTTAGGAATTTTTTGACTGCTTCGTTTCTTTCGTCGTATACGTGACTTACTAATTCTGAATCTCTGTCTACTCCTAATGTCATTTGTGTTAAGTCATTGCTTCCTATGCTGTATCCATCGAATACGTCTAGGAATTCTTCTGCTAATATGACGTTGGAAGGTATTTCACACATAGCATATACTTTTAATCCTTTGTGTCCTTGTTTTAATCCGTTTTCTTCCAGTATTTTAAGTACTTTTTTTCCTTCTTCTACTGTTCTACAAATAGGCACCATTATGATTATGTTGTCTAATCCGTATTCGTTTATTACTTTGTGGAATGCTTTACATTCTAAATCAAACGCTGGTTTATACTTTGGGTCGTAGTATCTTGATGCTCCTCGCCATCCTATCATAGGGTTATCCTCTACTGGTTCGAATTCTTTTCCTCCTAGCAGGTTTGCGTATTCATTTGATTTAAAATCTGACAATCTTACGATTACATCTTTTGGGTAGAACGCGGCCGCAATTGTTCCTATTCCTTGTGCTAATTTATCTACGAAGAATTGTTTTTTATCTTCGTATCCGTACGTTAGTTCTTTAATTTTTTGTTTAGCTTCTTGATCTTTTAATGTATCGTAGTTCATTAGTGCAAGAGGGTGTGCAACTATGCTATTGTTTATTATGAATTCCTCTCTTGCTAATCCTACACCTTCGTTTGGTATGAAGCTTAAATCGAATGCTTGGCTCGGGTCCCCTACGTTCATCATTATTTTTGTTTTTGGTTTTTTTACTGCGCCTAAGTCTAGTTTTTCTATTTCGAAATTTAGTAAGCCTTTGTATACGTATCCTTCATCTCCTTGTGAACAATCTACTGTTATGTCTTCTCCTGTTTTTAGTTTCTCTGTTGCGTTTCCTGAACCTACTAAGCAAGGTATTCCTAATTCTCTTGAAATGATTGCCGCGTGACAGGTTCTTCCGCCTCTGTTTGTTACGATTGCTGAGGCTATTTTCATTATTGGTTCCCAGTCAGGATCAGTCATATCTGTTACTAGTACTTCTCCTTTTTTGAATTGTCTTATGTCTTTTACGTCTTTTATTACGTTTGCTTTTCCTTTTCCTATTCTTGAGCCTACGCTTCTTCCCGTTACTATTCTTTCTCCTTGTTCTTTCATTACGTAAGTTTCTAGTACGTTAAGGTCTTTTCTGCTTTGTACTGTTTCTGGTCTTGCTTGTACTATGAATAATTCTCCGCTTTTTCCGTCTTTTGCCCATTCCATATCCATTGGTTTAAAGTATCCTGCTTTCTCTGAGTAATGGTCTTCTATTATTTGCGCCCATTTAGCAAGTGTTAATACGTCTTCGTCGTTTATGCAGAAAACTCTTTGTTCTTCTTCCGGTACTGGTATATTTTTCACGGTTTTGTTTCCTTGTAAATCGTAAACCATTCTGATTTGTTTTGATCCTATTTTTTTTGTTATTATTGGTTTGTATCCTTCTCGTAGTTTTGGTTTAAACACGTAGAATTCGTCAGGGTTTACTGCTCCTTGTACTACGTTTTCTCCTAATCCGTAAGCCGCAGTTATTAGTATTGCGTCTTTGAATCCTGTTTCTGTATCTATTGAAAACATAACTCCTGACGTTGATAAATCTGATCGCACCATTTTTTGTACACCTATACTTAGTGCTATGTTGAAATGATCAAAGTTCTTGTCTTGTCTGTAGCTTATTGCTCTGTTTGTGAATAATGATGCGAAACATTTTTTGCAGGCTTCCATTAACATTGATTCTCCTTTTATATTCAAATAAGTTTCTTGTTGTCCTGCGAAGCTAGCATCAGGTAAATCCTCAGCTGTAGCGCTACTTCTTACTGCGACGTCAGTATTATTTCCGTATTGAATGCACATGTGTTTGTATCCTTCTTTTATTGTATTTTTTAGATCTTCTGGGAATTCTGCGCTTCTTATCATATCTCTTATTTTGTGTCCTCTTTCGTATAAATTATCCATGTTATGAGTATCTAAGTCTTGCAGTGTTTCTCTTATTTTGTCAGGTAAATGATTGTGTTCTAAGAATCTTCTATAAGCGTGCGCTGTTAATGCAAAGCCATTAGGTATTTTTACTCCCTTCGGCGTTAATAATCTGTACATCTCTCCTAATGATGCGTTTTTTCCACCTACTATTGGTACGTCTTCTATTCCTAATTGATCAAACCACAGAATTAAAGCATTATGTTTATCCAAATTAATACACCTCTTTTAAGTAACCCTCTTTTTTATACTTTCTTTAAATTGATGTTGTATATAAATCTTTCTGAATGTTTAGAGTAAAAAATTAAATTATTTTTAGTACTAAGTAAGCTGTTAATCCGAGTAAAAAAGGATATATTATGAATAAGAAAAATATTGATAATATGCTTTCTTGTTTTATTGCGCTGATACCATGTTTTGTTACATTGTTTAACAAATCATACCAAGTTGTTATTTTCAGGAGGTTTGCTAACACGTTTAGTATTATAGCCATGATTAATATTGCGAAGCCCGTTGTTAGTATTTTTATTATCGTTGTTATTTCTGGTTGCATGTTTCTTGTTTTATTTTTGGATCATTTATATTTTTTTAAAAGAAAAATGCCCCCGCCGGACTCCGAACCTTTCAGGTTCGAATCCCTCTCTTTTTTATAAATATTGCTTGGATCATAATTGTTTAATTTTTTCTTGGATTTTTTGTATTTCTGTTTTTTTTAATGTTGCTATTTTCTCTCTTATTTCTGTGTTGAATTCCTCTGCGATAATTATTCCTTTTTTGACATCTTCTTTTGTTGCTTTGAAGTCTGTGTAATATTGTTTATCTACTCTTTCTTTTTTTGCTTCTTGTAATTTTTTATTATCTATTTTGAAAAATTCTTTTAATAAAATTATTGTAGCCGTGTGATTTTCTGATTTTATTCCTATTTTATATAATAATGCCAAAGAACAATAGTACATAGAATAATATGTGAGTGCTACGGCATCATCATAATTTTCTATTTTTGTTAATGTTTTTGCTGATATTAGTGATTTTTCTGATTTTTCTAAATAAGCAAAGCAAATTTCTTGGCTTGGCTCTGTTATTTTTATTTTTTCTTCTTTTTTTAGTTTTTTAATAAATGAGTTCATAGTATCTGTCTACACCTTTTAAAATTATATGATTTTTTATTATTTCCTTTGTTAATAAACTTTCCTTGTTAAAATCCCCTGTTTTTACGTTAATTTTAGAATCTTGTAATTCTATTTCTTTTTTTATTTGTTTATTTTTTGTTTCAACATATATATCAATATCGCTACTTTCTTGTTGTGTGTGTTTTGCATATGAACCAAACAATATTGCTAATTTTATGTCTGGGTTTGATTTTATTTTTTCTACTATTTTTCTTAGTCTTGGTTGTTTTTTTATTATTTCTAAGAGTTTGTAGTGTTCTATTATTTTTTTGTATTCTTTTGTTTCTAAGTTATTTTTTAAGAAATAAACTTTGTTTTTTCCCTCATAAACATAATCAACAAGGTTTTGTTGTTCTAACTCTTGCATTTTTCTCGCAATGGTTGTTTGATTCGTGTTTAGTGCTTTTGCCAATCCTCTTATATGGTTGTTCTTTTTTATTAGTTCCAAAACGATTTCGTAATTTATTTGTGACATATGTAACATAAAAGTTACAATATTATTTAAATGTATCGAAAAACTCTGAGAACAACTCGATCATTAACCTAAAAGGAAAGTGCTCCCACCGGACCCTTTTCAGTCTAGTTTCTTTTTGCTTTTTTGTTTTGGTAAAAAATTATCTTCAGAGATTACGCTTTTCCCCAGATTTTTTTCTAAGTCTTCTCTAGCTCTTTTCGCAACATTTCCGCCTTTGTTTGCAGAGTTTTTGCATTCTTGGAATCCTTGAGAATCTTTTTCTTTAGTTATCACAGTCGTAGAAGCTTCACCGAGCATGGTAAATATTAGTTCTAAGTCAGTCATGTGATCTCTTAAATTTTGATTCTTTTTTTGTAGTTGTTTGAATTCTTTATATTCAGGAATTGTTTTACCAAATGTGGCTTTACTAATCTCGTTAGTTAGTATCGCAAATTCTTGTTCTGTTTTTATATCCCTATTTTTCCACTCTTGTGTTAGTTCTTGTCTAATCGCGATTCCTCTAAGTCGCTTATCTATCCACTCTTTAGGATATCCTTTTAATTCATAATAATTCTTTATTCTATCCTGACCTAGTTCTGGGTTTTCTATTTCTTCAATACGTTCATAACCAACTTGCGCAAGCCATTGCTTGAATGGCTCGGCTTTCTTTGATGGAATTGATTGAATTATTCTAAAAAGAGATTTTGTGTTCGCACAATCAGTAGCATAAAATTTACCATCGGAGGATTCTAATTTGAGTTGTCGACAATTTGTCGATAACTCAACGCCGACTTCTGATTCTCTCTTTTTTAGCCTGTACCAATAATCTTTCGCATCCGAACTATCTGTTAAAACTCGCACCACATCAACAACAGAAAAAAACCACTCTTCATTATATCTTATTCGTCTGATTTTTTTATTTTGAAATACTACTAAATTATTGGTTTTATTATTTTGATTCATTTTAAAGTTTGATAGTATTAATTCATTTATATATTTCACGCGCGTACTTGTTCTTGTGCTAATGAAAAAACAACCATAAATATCTCATCTATAAATGCACTCATTGTTTTAGAAAAAAGAAAAGTGCCCCCGCCGGGATTCGAACCCGAGTCTTAGCCTCGAAAGGGCTAAATGATTGGCCGGACTACACCACAGGGGCGTGGTTTGTTTGTTTTATTGGAAAATTATTTTATTTATAAATTATTATGTTTTTTTTTAAGAGTGGGCCTGGGGAGATTTGAACTCCCGACCACTGGCTCTCTTAGAGCAGTTGTTTTTTTTTGTTTGAAACGTTGTCATATAAGACCAGCGCTCCACCAGACTAAGCTACAGGCCCGGTTTACTTAGTCTTATTTTGTGAATAGTTGTTCTTTTTTAAAGTTTATTAAAGTTGTTTTTTTTGGTTTTTTAGGTTTTTTATAGAAAAAGATTTAAATTGAGAGCATTATAGTGTTTTTTAGTTTAGAGGTGAGTTTTTATTTTGTTTCGTAATTTTAAGGGTCAGAGTTCAGTTGAGTATCTTAGTATTGTAGCTATTGCTTTGATGGTTCTTGTTCCTGGTTCTTATTTGTTTTTTAATTATTCTAAGAGTACTAGTGATCAGGTTGCTGCTAATCAGCTTAATCTTGCTGGTGTTGAGATTCTTAATGAGGCTGAGAAGATGTATGTTTTAGGTAAGAATTCTTGGGTTACTTTGGATGTTAGTTTTCCTGGTATCTTTATGGATGCTGGTATTTATGATGAGCGCGAATTATTTTTTAGGTATAGTACTGGTTCCGGGGAGTCTTATGTTGTTTTTTTCGCGGTTGGTTTTAATATTTCTAATAGTACTGTTGCTTGTGGTGAGTATTGTTCTTTGGGTTTTAATCCAGGTGTTAATAGGGTTAGGATTCAGTCTCAAGGTAATTATGTTAGTATCGTGAAAATATGATTTGGTTTAGTTTTTCGAGGAAGGGGCAGTCCGCGATGGAGTTTCTTATACTTGTTGGTTTTGCTTTGATTATGATTGGTGCTTTAGTTGTTGTTTTTCATAATAATATTGTTTCTATGGAGAAGGTTCGTGAGGATGTTTTGATGAATCAAGTTTTTAATATTGTTTTTAGTGAGTTCGAGTTTGCTAGGTTGGCTATGCCTGTTTATAATCGTACTTTTTATTTGCCTAGTGGTATTGATGGTAATGTTTATAATATTTCTATTTATGATGATGTTGAAGTCGTTATTAATTATAAGGGTAGGGAATATGTTAAGTTTTTGAGTGATGATGTTGTTATTGTTGGTGATTCTTTTTTGGTTCCTGGGCCCAATTATTTGGTTAAAGAATGTGTTGATTGCGCGCTTTTGTTAAATTAAGATTTTTTTGAGTGAGTGGTTGTGTGCTTCTACGTAGTTTTTTATTAGGTCTTTCCAGTCCGCTGTGTTTGCTAGTTTTTTGGCTTGAATTTTGTGTTCTACTCTTTCTGAGTGTGTGTATTCGGTGTATTCTTTGAATACTTCGTATAGTTCTTGTATTGCTTTTTCTTTGTTTTTGTAGTCTCTTTTTATTATGTATATTCCTTTTTGTTCTTCTTGTTCTTGTTCTTGTATGTATCTTCCGAATCCTGCTAGGTCAGTTGTTATTGCTGGCACTCCTAGTGCTGCTGATTCTAGGGGTGTATATCCCCATGGTTCGTAGTAGCTCGGAAATACTCCTAGGTGTGTTCCTGGTATTAGTTCATAGAATTCTTTGTTGAATAATCCGTCTGCTCCGTTTAGGTATGCAGGGTATAGTATTATTTTTACTGGGTTTTCTTTGTTGTTGTTTAGTCCTTCTTGTTTGGCTAGATTTATTATTGGGTCTTGTTCTTCGTTTTGTATGTTGTGCGTGCATATTTCTGGGTTTCCTTGTTTTTTGAATCTTTTTATTTCTTTTTTTAGTTCTTCTATGAATTCTTCTGTGAATAATTCGCAAGGTTGTGTTTTTTCTCCGTTTGTGAAGTGTTGTATTATTTTTTGTGGTAGTGATTTGTTGTTTTGATGTATATATTTTTTTATGTGTCTGTAATAATTTTTTTGTTCTAATAGTTCTTTTTTTACGCCTTGGTTCGGCATTGCTATTAAGAATAGTGCCGTGATTGTTATTTTGTTGTTTTTTTCTTTTAGGTGTTGGTTTAATTTTGATAGTGCTTTTATGAATATGTCCATTCCTTTGTTTTCGAATTCGTATCTGCTTGCTAAGTAGAATGTTAAATTATTATTTGTGTCAAACGAATAATAGGGGAAAAACATGTATTCTAGGAATTCTTGTATGTCTTTTTTTTCTTTTCTGTGTCTTATTGATGCTTCTTCCATTGATGGGAATAAATCTGTGTCTAATCCGTTGAGTGTTAATACGTGTGGTTTTTTACTTAGTATGTATTCTGCTTCTCTCGATGTTATTTGTGATACTGTTGTGAATGTTTCTGCTGTGTGTGCGCATGCTTTTTCTGTTGTGTGTTTGTCTTCTACGTTTAGTTCTTTTGCTTTTTCTTCTGGGTTGAATTTTCCTAGTGTTCCGTACAAGTCTTGGTTATTTCCTGCTATGCTTCTTCCTAGCATCGTCGCGTGCGTTGTGAAAGTTGTTCCTATCTTGGTTTGTTTGTTTTTTAGGAATAGTATTGTGAACCCAGTCATCCATTCATGTGTTTGTAGCGCTGTTTTTTGTTTTTTTCTTTGTTCTAATTCATGTATTAGTTCTGCTGCTGCGTATGAAAAAAGCATTGGTTCTTCGAAGTCCCATCTTGATTTGTATGAATCTATTTCGTGTTTTTCCCATAGCCATTGTTTTAGTTCATTTATTTTATTTATTGTTCCTGAGAATTCTAATAATATCGTGTTTGGTTGTCCTTTTATTAGCCACGTGCCGTATCTCGCGTTTATTCCTTTGTTTTTTATTGTGTTGAATGCTTCTTGGTATTCTTTGGGTGGTTCTTTTTCTTGAAATTCTTGTTTGGCTTGTTCTTCTATGTATGGCCCTATGCAAGTGTATTCTTTGTATATTTCTTTTGTTTTTTTAGCTTTTGTTGAGATTACTGAGTAGATTCCGCCTACTTTATTACATATCTCCCAAGATATTTCTATTAAGTGTTCCGCTTCTGGAACTAAGTTTTTTTGATTCATTTTTTCTTGGGTGTTTTTTTTACTATGTGTTTGTATATTGCTAGTCTTATATGGTCTTTATTTTTTAGTCCTGCTATTTCTTCTGCTAGTTCTACTTCTTCAAATACATCTTTTACCCAGTTCACGAAGTCGTTTCTGTTTTCTGTTACGTGATGATTAAATACTTCTTCTTGTATGTTTTCTAATTTTTCTGCTAGTTGAGTCACGTTTCTTACAGGATGCCCATCACAAAACACGAAGTATTTGTTTTCTGGGGCGTCTTTTAGTATTTTTGATGCTTTCTTTGTTTTTGTTGTTTTCCTGGTTGTTTTCTTTTTTGGTTTTGTTGATTTTTTCTTTTTTTCCATTTTTTTCACCTTCTTTATGTTTTTGTTCTTTTTTTCTTCGTTAGTTCGTTTTTGTTTCCAGGAGTAGTTCAGGGTTCTCCCTGATTTCGTAGGTGAATGTTGTATCTTTTTGTTTTTGTTGTTTTTGGTGTATTCTTCTAACGAAGTCGTTTAGAACCGTCATGAATATTATGTATGCGTCATATGGGCTGTCGTATGGGCTGAAGTATTTGTGTACGTCTCCATCATTGAACCACTTTGTGCACATGTAGTATACGTGGTCTGATGTTGTTAGGTTTCTCCAGTCTCTTATTAGTTCTTCGTCTTTTGTTTCTTTAACGTGTTTTTCTATTT
The DNA here is from genome assembly GCA_020854775.1 of Candidatus Woesearchaeota archaeon. Classification (NCBI taxonomy): domain Archaea; kingdom Nanobdellati; phylum Candidatus Woesearchaeota; species Candidatus Woesearchaeota archaeon. The sequence continues at coordinate 15,963 of JAHKLZ010000018.1, forward strand.
TGTATAGTGCTTGCATGGCTGAATCTTGTAGTGGGTTTCCTAGCCACGCTGTTAAGTCACGTTCTATGTCCGCCCATGATACGTAGTTATGTACATCTATTGTGTCTCGTATAGGATATTTTTCTGCTGCTTCTGTTACTGTTAAGAATTCGTTGTGTGGATGTTTTAGTAATTCTTCTGGTAAGTGTTTCATGAATTCGAAGATTCCTGTGTCTTCCCATTGGTGTTCTCCGAATGTTTCATAATCCATGAATAGGTTTACTAGTTCTCCTCCTCCATTTATTTCATTTATCCATCTTGAATATTTATCAACGGTTAATGGGTGTTCGTTCCATTCTTTGTTGCTGAATCTGAATGCTATGTCATCGCTTAATTTGTAATTTTTTAATAATAATTTTATTTTGTCTGCGAAGACTGATTTGTAAACGTGGTTGGGTGTTCTTCCGTTCAATACGTGGTCTGCTCCTTCTGCTAGTATTGCTTTGTATCCTAGGTCTTGTACGAATTTTGCTAGTTCGTTGTTGAATATTAGTTCTGTGTTTCTGAATACTTTTGGTTTTATTCCGAATAGTTCTTTAATTTTTTTTTCGTGTAATTTTACTTGTTCTTTGAATTCTTCTTTTGAGAATATGTATGCTAGGCTGTGGTGGTATGTTTCTCCTACTATGTCTACGTGTCCTGTTTTTATTAGTTCTTTGAAGCTTTCTAGTGCTTCAGGGGAGTATTTTTCCATTTGTTCTAGTACTGTTCCTGTTATGCTGAAGCTTATTTTGAATTTTCCTTTATGTTTTTTTATTAAATCTAATAATACTTTGTTTGTTGGTAAGTAGCATTTCTTGGTTACTTTGTGCATTATTTCTTTGTTTTTTTGTTCGTCAAAATAGTTTGAGTGTTCTCCGAAGTCTAGTACTCCGTATTTTCCTAGTCTGTGTGGTTGGTGTACGTGAAAGTAAAAGCATATGCTTACCATTTTTGTTTTTCCCCTTGTTTTATTTTTTTGATTTTATTTTTTCATGTTTATTGCTTCGTTGTATACTTCTATGCATCTCGTGGCTGGTTTGTCCCATGTGGATAGTTTGGCTTCCCAGTATCCTTTTTCGCTTAATTCTTTGTTTAATGTTGTATATTTTAGTAATGCTAGTATTTTGTTTGCTAATTCTCTGACGTCCCAGAAGTCTACTTTTAATGTGTGGTATAGTACTTCTGCTATGCCTGATTGTTTTGATATTATTGTTGGTGTTTTTTTGATTTGTGCTTCGAAGGGTACTACTCCGAATGGTTCGCTTACGCTTGGCATTACGAATACGTCGGCCATGCTGAATAACTTTTCTGCTTGTTCTCTTGTGTAGAATCCTGTGAATATGAATTTTTCTGATAGTCCTATTCTTGCTACTTTTTCTATTATTTGTGGTAGCATATCTCCTGATCCTGCTACTATGAACATAGTGTTTGGTTGTTTTTCTAGGACTAATTTTGCTGCGTCTACGAAATAATCTGGTCCTTTTTGTAGGGTTACTCTGCCTGCGAATAGTACTACTTTGTCTGTTGCTTTTATGTGTTTGTTATCGTAGAATACGTTATCATTCATAGGTGTCGCGGCGTTGTGTATTACTCTTATTTTGTGTTCTGGTACTCCGTATCTTTCCATGCATGTTTGTTTTATTTTATTGCTTACTACTATTATTAGGTCTGATTCGTGCATTCCTCTTCGTTCTATTTCGTATACTTCTGGGTCTGCACAAGTTTGTCCTGTTTTGTCAAATTCTGTTATGTGTACGTGTGCTATTAGTGGTTTTCCTGTTTTTTCTTTTAGTGCAATTCCTGCTATGTTTGTTACCCAGTCATGTGAGTGTATTACATCGAACTCTTCATCTTCTACTAGTAGTTTTACTTGTTCTGCGAATCTGTATATTTCTTGTTTTAGGTCTTTTCCATATATTGGTTTGTTTTTAGTTAAATTTTTTCCTCGTTCTATGTATGATTCGTATTCTTTTTTGTATGATAATGTGTCTGTGTATGCTGTTAGTAAAGAATTAATTTTTGCTGTTTTTAATCTGACATTTTTGTAACGGTTATTCGTTATTATTATTTTGAATTTTCCTTTACCGCAAGGTGATCTTTTTTGGTTTAAATCTTGATATAAATCTTCGGGTCCTGAGGGCATTACGTAAGTTAAATCTATGCCATGATTTACTAATGCGTCTGATAGTGCTGCGCACACCATGCCTACGCCTCCTGCGAAGAAAGGCGGGAACTCCCAACCTAGTTTTAATACTTTCAAATATCGACCCTCTTTTTCCTTTTTTGTTTTGGATTTTTTGAATCCTTTGTTGTGTTTTTTTTTAACAAAAATTTGTGTTAATTAATCTATTTTTGTTATTTTTGTTTATGTGGGTTTAACCCATATATAAATGTTATGCATTTTCAGTCGAGAAAAAAATATCTTGAGTTTTTTATGTTATTTTGAGTTTTTTTGTGATTTTTTTTGTGAGTTTTGTCGTGTTAAAAACAAAAATATATTAAATCTAATACTTTATTATGTTATTTTGATATTATTTTATTTAAATAATCAAACAATACATTATCATCTTATCATAATATATGTTGTAAGACATAAATGTTTATAAAAAAAAGAATTAATTTTTTTAGTTGAATGAGTGACTTTGATTTTGATTTTTCAGGAACTAAATGGGTATTATTAAAACAGCTTGAAAAAGAGCCTTTATCACCTAAGGAACTTGCTAGTTTAACTAGTACTAGTGTTGCTAATGCTAGTCAGCAATTAAAGCTTTTGGAAGCTCAAGGTTATCTTAAAAAAATTAAGATTAAAGGAGATTATACTAGGAAGGATCGAGATGCTAGAATTCTTTACAGCATATCTAAGCCCATGGTTTGGATTAGTAAGATTGGTAAAGATTATGTTAATAGGAAAGAAATTAAGAATCCTGATAATTTTTTGTTTAATCTTTTACTTTGTGATTTGAAAGATGCTATGCCTGTTTTGAAATTTTTTCTTAATAAAGAAGAGTTGTTTAAGCGCATTAATTGTTTGTTTTATTTGCAGACTATTAACAATGAAATTCATTTCCTCATAGTTACTGATGATTTAGATTTTTTTAGGAAAGAACATCATTCTTCTGAAGTTTTATTTGATAATAAGAAGCACGTGGTGAAATTTTGGAGTCATTCTGTTGATGAGTTAAAAGTTGGTTTGGAACGTAATGAGCACTACTTTGTTGATTTGATTAAGCGAGCTGAGATTGTTCTTTGTGATAATGAAGATGTTAAGGTTTTGTTTAAGGAGTGGCGGAAATGAATAAGCTTTCAAGAATTATTAGTTCATTGAGTGAAGAGGATTTGTTGAAGATTAAGCGCGACTTAGTTGCAGGCAATGTTGATAGATTAGTTGAGATGCGTTTGTCTGAGTTTCAAGAAGTTAAATTTTCGTCTAAGCAGTGTCCTGTTTGTGGTGGTAAAATAACTAATGATTCGTTTGTTTTAGAGTTTGGTAAATCATATATTAGGAGACGTGCTTTTTTTGATGGGTTAGATTGTCTTGAGTACTTTGTTAGTGTTAAGCTTAAGAAGGAAGATTTAAAAGAAGTTCATGATTAGTTTTTTTTAAAAAGAGGGGATTTATTTTGATTAGAAAGAAAAAAGGAAGTGGGTTTTTTGAAGATTACTCTATTAGTAAGGAAAGTGTTGATAATGTTTTAAAGGTTAATTATTTGAATACTCCTAGGATTCCTTCTATTGAAGAAGATTCTTTGTGTATGGCTAAGACTTGTGAGTTGCTTGCTAGTAATCCTAATATTACTAAGATTATTTTTTCTCAGAAGCATGATTTCGAGTACGAGTATGATCAAGTTCGTTTGTTGTTAGAAATTGCTAAGTTATATAAGCGTTTAATTAAGCAAAAAGATGTTTTTTCTTATTCTTCTCTTAATTCTATTAGTTCTGGTCCTGATATGTTGACTGAGCGTTATAACGAGGTTCAGAGTCTTATTTTTAGTCATTTAACTAAGGATCCTATTGGTTGTTATGTTGAGTTAAAGCGTATTACTCGTAGGGAAAAAATTGAATTGGATAAAGAAATTGATCCTGTTATTCTTGAGTCTAGGAAGAAGTACGTTGAATTGCTAAATTATCTTATTCAGAGTCTTGAGAATACTCGTTTGATCCAGTTGTCTTCGCATTATTTGGCTGGTTTTAAGGTTGGTAGTAGAGATATTTATCGTAAGTTATTCAAGCCTAATATTAAGCCTGATTTTATGTTTACTAAGCTCATGGCTACTTATCCTAAGGGCGCTGAGGAAATTATGAATTATAGTCTTGGTGATACTGAAGTTATCATTTTTAAGTTGCCTGAGAATGTTCAGTATTTGTATCATGTGACTCCTCCTGAGTTTAATCTTAGTGAAGATAAATATGAAGTTCTTGATATGGCTCGTAATATTATGTCTGAGTATAGTCCTGATGAGCAAGACTTTGTTGATCCTGAGCGTATCAGAGAAATTTTTTATAACGTGGGTGCTGATTTGTTGGAGGAGCTTTGCGTTCATAAAAATCTTGATGTTGATACTACTGAGCTTGAGGAGTTGACTCAGATTCTTGTTCGTTACACTGTTGGGTTTGGTTTGATTGAAGTCTTGTTGAAAGATACTAATGTTCAAGATATTAGTGTTAATAGTCCTACTGGTCAAGCACCTATTTTTTTAGTTCATAATATTTTTGGTGATTGTAAGACTAATATTTGGCCTAGTCTTAGTGATGCTGAGTCTTGGGCTTCTAAGCTTAGAATGATTTCTGGTCGTCCTCTTGATGAGGCTAATCCTATTCTTGATACTGATTTGGAAATTCCTGGTGTTGCTACTGCTAGGATTAGTGTTATTAATAAACCTTTGAATCCTACTGGTTTGGCTTATTCTTTTAGGCGTCATCGTGATAAGCCTTGGACTTTGGCTTTGTTTATTAAGTATAAGATGATTAATTCTTTGGCTGCTGGTCTGCTTAGTTTTTTGATTGATGGTAATAGGACTATGTTGGTCGCTGGTACTCGTAGTGCAGGTAAATCTTCTTTGCTTGGTGGAGTTTTGGTTGAAATTATGCGTAATTATCGTATTATTACTATTGAGGACACTCTTGAGTTGCCTAGTTCTGCTTTGCGTCAGCTTGGTTATAATATTCAGTCTATGAGGGTTGCTTCTGCTTTGTCTAAGGGTACTAATGAGCTTGCGGCTGATGAGGGTATTAGGACTACTCTTCGTCTTGGTGATAGTGCTTTGTTTGTTGGTGAAGTTCGTAGTACTGAGGCTCGTGCTTTGTATGAAGCTATGAGGGTTGGTGCTCTTGCGAGCGTGGTTGCTGGTACTATTCATGGCGATAGTCCTTATGGTGTTTTTGATCGTGTGGTGAATGATTTGAATGTTCCTAGAACTAGTTTTAAAGCGACTGATTTGATTATTGTTGCTAATCCTATTCGTAGTCCTGATGGTCTTCATAAGTGGAGACGTGTTACTCAAATTACCGAGGTTCGTAAGGATTGGGAGCATGATCCTATGGTTGAGAAGGGTTTTGTTGATTTGATGAAGTATAATTCTGTTACTGATGAGTTAGAGCCTAGTGATGCTTTGATTAATGGTGATTCTGAGATTTTGAAGGCTATTGCTAGTAATGTTAAGGAATGGGCTGGTTCTTGGGATGCTATTTGGGATAATATTTTGCTTAGGACTCGTATTAAGGAGACATTAGTTAATAGTGCTGAGACTCATAATGATCTTGATATGTTGGAGGCTGAGTTTGTTATTCTTTGTAATGATCAGTTTCATAAAATTAGTGAACGAGTTAAAGATGAACGCGGAGTGCTTGATAGTGAGAGGATTTTTTTTGAGTGGAATGAGTGGCTTAAGAAACAGGTTAAATTAAGGATGGATGAGCGTAATGCTTAGGGTAGGTTATTATGAAAAAGGACGAGCTTGATTTTTTGAATGTGAAGAATAAGTATAAGCGTAAGTTAGTTCAGGAAATCGGCGGTACTCCTGAGGAGGTTAAAAGGGTTAGTTCTAGTGATTATGATTCTTTTAAGAAATCTTTTATGCCTAAGAATCTTTCTTTGTATGAGAAAGTTTGTAATTTTGGTGAGAAAATTCTTCCTATTAAGCCTGATAAGAATGATATTCCTAAGATTCAAGATGCTATTAAGACTAGTCATTTGAATATTACTCCTAGTGGTACTATGAGTTTTGCTGCTGTTGGGTCTATTAGTGTTGTTCTTGCGTTTATTGTTCTTGGTTATATGGTTCCTTTGGTTCTTAGTGGTGGTAAGACGATCGATATGTATTTTTTCGTGTTTTTTGGTTTAATGGCTGGTTTGGCTTTGTTTGTTCCTATGACTAAGTTGCCTTTTATTATTGCTAAATCTTGGCGTATGAAGGCTTCTAATCAGATGGTTCTTAGTATTTTTTATGTTGTTACTTATATGCGCCATACTCCTAACTTGGAGTTGGCTATTAATTTTGCGGGTGAGCATTTGGCTCCTCCTTTGTCTTTGGATTTTAAAAAGATTATTTGGGATATTGAGACTGGTAAGTTTGATAATGTTAATCAATCTTTGGATTCTTATTTGGATGGTTGGCAGAAGCATAATCCTGAGTTTGTTGAGAGTATTCATTTAATTCAAGGTAGTTTGTTTGAGTCTTCTGAGACTAGGCGTATTAGTGCTTTGGATAAGAGTTTGAGTGTTATTTTGGATGAGACTTTTGAGAAGATGCTTCATTATTCTCATGATTTGAAGAATCCTATTACTACTCTTCACATGCTTGGTATTGTTTTGCCTATTCTTGGTTTGGTCATTCTTCCTTTGATTACTGCTTTTATGTCTGAGATTAAATGGTATCATTTGTTTGCTTTGTATAATTTGGCTTTGCCCGCGATGGTTTTTTATCTTGGCAAGGATATTTTGTCTAATCGTCCTACGGGTTACGGTGGCATTAATCTTTCTGAGTTGGAAGAAGATACTCCTTTGGTTAAGTTGAAGCTTGGTTCTAGTAGTTTTGATTTGGCTCCTCTTAGTGCTGCGTTGTTAATAGGTGTTTTTTTCTTATTTATTGGTTTTTCTCCTTTGCTTATTTATTCTGTTAATCCTGATTTTGATTTGTATTTGACTGAGGATATTCAGATTTTACAGCCTGGTGATGTTGATCCTAGGACTGTTGTTTATGCTAAGTTCTTAGATTATAGGGAGCAGAAGGATGAGAATCATCTTTTTACTGGTGATTATATGGGTCCTTATGGTGTTGGTGCTAATCTTCTTAGTATTGCTATTCCTCTTGGTCTTGGTTTGGCTTTTGGTTTATTTTATTCTTGGAAGACTAAGCGTTTGGCTAATCTTCGTAAGGAAACTATGAAGTTGGAGCAGGAATTTGCGTCTGCTTTGTTTCAGCTTGGTAATCGTTTGGGTGATGGTATTCCTGCTGAGTTGGCTTTTAGTAAGGTTGCTCAGGTTATGCAGAATACTAAGTCAGGTAATTTTTTTGATAAGATTTCTTTGAATATTGTTAAGCTAGGCATGGGTGTTGAGGATGCTATTTTTGATCCTGAGCGCGGAGCTATTAATGATTTTCCTTCTAGTATTGTTGAGAGTGCTATGAAGGTTTTTGTTGAGAGTAGTAAGAAGGGTCCTTTGATTGCTAGTCAGGCTTTGGGTACCGTTGCGGAGTATATTAAATCTATGCATCGTGTTGATGAACGTCTTAAGGATTTGATGGCTGATGTTGTTAGTAGTATGCGTAGTCAGATTAATTTTTTGACTCCTATTATTGCGGGCATCGTTGTTGGTATTACTAGTATGATTATTCAGATTCTTGGTATTTTGAGTGAAAAAATGGATGAGTTCGGTGATATTCAAGGTACTGGTACTGGTATGGAGGGTATGTTGGAGATGTTTGGTCAGGGCGGTATTCCTACTTTCTTTTTTCAAGTTATTGTTGGTTTGTATGTTGTTCAGATTACTTATATTTTGAGTATTATTATTAATGGTATTGAGAATGGTTCTGATAAGATTGGTGAGATGCAGTGTTTGGCTACTAATATGATGAGTTCTACTCTTCTTTATTTGGCGGTTTCTGCTTTGTCTACTATTGGTTTTAGTTTTGTTGCTGCAGGCGTTGTTTCTAGTATTTGATTCTTTGTGATTATTTTTGTTGTCGTTACTGGAAATATTTATATACTTAGGTTATTGGTTTTTATGTAATTGTTTGGAGGTCGTCTTTATGGGTGATTCTGAGTTGAGCGTGATTTGTAGGGTTTGTCAGCGTAAGGTTAGTATGGATCGTGTTAGGTTTGATGAGGTTCGTAAGCTTTATGTTTGTGATAATTGTTTTAATTCTAATCATGGGTTTGATGAACGTAATTCTTTTGTTGGTGAGGCTGAGCGTAGTGTTAAGTCTTTGAAGGATAGTTTGGTTAAGTATACTTGTGTTAAGTGCAGGTATCATTTTGTTAGGCAGAAGAATAAAGAAATTAGTAGTTGTCCTTATTGTGGTTCTGATAAATTAGAGATTCTCGATACTGGGGCTAGTAAGATTATTGAAGAGTCTCATAAGTTTTTTTGATTTTTTTGGTTATTTTTTTATTGTTTCTAATTTTGTTTTTCCGTACATGTATGGTTGTAGTGCTTTTGGTATTGTTACGCTTCCATCTTTTTCTTGGTAGTTTTCTAGTATTGCCACCATGATTCTCGAGGTTGCTAGTGCTGTATTATTTAGTGTGTGTAAGTATTCATAAGTGTTGTTTTGTTTTCTGTGCATTTTTATGTTGGCTCTTCTTGCGTGGTAGTCTGTAAAGTTTGAGTTTGATCCGGTTTCTTTGTATTCTTTTTGTCTTGGCATCCATGTTTCTATGTCGTATTTTTTTGCTGCTAAATCTCCTATATCTCCTGTGCATATGTTTACTACGCGGTACGGTAATTCTAGTTTTTCGTATAGTTCTTCAGCATTTTTTTGTATTTCTTCATGATATTTCCATGATTCTTCTGGTTTGCATAATATTATTTGTTCTACTTTGTTGAATTGGTGCGTTCTGAATAATCCTTTAGTATCTATTCCTCTGCTTCCTACTTCTCTTCTGAAGCACATGCTGTATCCTATTAGTTTTATTGGTAGTTCGTCTTCTTGTAGTGTTTCGTCTTTGTATTGTGCTAATAGTGGATGCTCGGAAGTTGCGATTAGGTATGTGTTTTCTCCTTCTATTTTGTACATTACGTTTTCAAAGTCAGCCATGGATACTCCTGTTTCGTATGCTTCTCGGTTCATCATTAGTGGTGGTTCTACGTAGGTGTATCCTTTTTTTATTAGTTCGTCTACTGAGAATCTTATTATTGCTTGGTTTAGTAATGCGAGATCTCCTTTTAGGAAGTAGAATCCGTGGCCCGCTATTTTTGCGCTTCTTTCGAAATCTGCTACGCCTAGGTTCTCTGCTATTTCTTGATGTGGTTTTAGTTCGAAATCTTGTTTTTTTGGTTTGCCTATTTTTTTTAGTTCTACGTTTTCTGTGTCATCTTTTCCGTAGGGAACTGAGTCGTGTAACATGTTAGGTATTGATTTTAAGTAATTATTTAGTTCTTTTTCTAATTCGAGTCTTTTTTCTTCTATTTTTTTTAGTTGTTCAGGTATTTTTTTGGCTTCTTCCAGTATCGGTGTTGGGTCTTTTCCTGTTTTTTTGGCTTCACTTATTAGTTTGCTTGTTTGGTTTCTCTTGCTTCTTATTTGGTCTTCTTCGTGTTTGAGTTCTCGCCATTCTTTATCTAGATTTATTGTTTTTTGTAGAAGTTTTATTTTTTCTGGGTCTTTTCTTCTTTCTAAGTTTTTTTGTACTTCTTCTGGTTTTTCTCTTATTAGTTTTATGTCGAACATTTTGTTAGAGGAGTTTTTTTATTATAAAAATGTTGTTATCTTTTTCAAAACCACTTAAAACTTATTATCACTTGAGAGTGGAAACATTTATATATTTGTTGTTGTTAATCTTTTTTAAATTTTTTAATTAATTTATTAGAGGTAATTTTTATGGATAAAAAAATGGAAGTTTTGAAAAAAGCAGTTATGAGTGTTAATGACGCTAAGCATAGTTATAAAAAAGTTTTGGAAGATACAAGGAGTAAGATTACGACTATTCAATTCATGCTGAACAATGAACGATTTCCTGTTTCTGAGTCCATTGATACTGTTCTTGATGAATTTAAAAATCTTAAGGCTCAGGAAAGAGTATTAATTAGTAATTTGTCTGGTTTAAGTGTTGTTCAATCTGAACTTAAAGATCCTTGTTATTTGAGCTTGGTTGGTAAAGTTACTAGTTCGGCTGTTTCTAATGCTTATGCTTTGAATGGAAATAATTATTTGTAATTAGGTGAATTTTTTATGAATGAAGTTAAACTTGGTTTGATAAGAACAAGTATTTTTAGTGGTTTGTTAGTTGGTTTGATGTATTTAGCTAGTACTTACTTGGTTGGTGATAAGCCTAAGCATCCTGGTATTATTTCTAAGGGTTTGCCTGAGAGTCATTTTGTTTTTGATTATTCTTTGAATAATACTAACGTTGTTACTAGTATTAGTATTGATACCGCTAAATTTAATTATGATAAGTTTGTTAATGATAAAGGTGTTAAAACTTTTTCAGGTCCTGTTTTTTATGAGCAAGTCATTTTTAATAAGGATTTTAATTTTTCTGATTTCAATAAAGGAATTTATGATTCTAAATTAAGAATTGATAGGTTTGGTTCTGTTAGTGTTGCTCCTGATTCTTTAGAGCACGTGTTAAAGAAATTCTAATTTGTTTAATGAAAAAATATAAATAAGACTTGAGCTATTTTTTGTTAATGGTTAAAATTCATGGCTCTGTATGGATGATTCTCGGCGTGTTAATGGCTGTTTATTCTAAGTTTATTCAAAGTAAGATTCAGAAGAGTAGTTTGTCTTTGTTTTTTTGGGTTGGTATTGGTTTCGTTGTTTTTGGAGTTTTTAGGTTGATTATTGATTATGTTTTAAGTGATTCTTCTAAAAAATCTAGAAAAGATAATGATGTTGATTCTGTTTTGGATCGTTTAAAGAAAGAAAAAGATGAAATGTCTAAGAATCATGTTTATTCTAGCAAAGAAATTATTTCTTGTGCTAGGTGCGGTACTAGGCATTATAGTAATAGTAATTTTTGTCATATGTGTGGTTATTCTTTAAAGTGATTATTTTAGCAATATGAACTTTGCGAGTAGTGCTTCTAGTTGTATGTATTCGTCGCTTCCTTCTACCATTCTGAATTCTGCTTCTCCGCATGCTTTTATCATTTCTAGTTTTGATTTGTTGCTTACTTGGGAGTTCCATGCTTCTTTTTGTATTTGTTTTATTATGTCTATGCCTGATAATCCTTGTTTTATCATTGTTTCTAAGAGTAGTTTTCTTGCTTCTTGAAAGTTTTCTTGGAAGCATAATTCTAGTATTTTTCTGATATCTTTTGGTTCTGCGAAGCTCGCTACTGAGTATATGCTTTCTTCATCTATGTTCTTGGTTAGGGATGACGTGCTTTGCATTATGTTTTCTAGTTTTCTACAGTCTCCTCCTGATACTTGGTACAGGGCTTCTTTTGCTGAATCTGTTATTTCTAATCCTTCTTTTTTTGCTATTGCTTCTATGATTTCTATTATTTCTTTTTTTGGTATTGGTTTGAATTTGAATACTGCGCATCTGCTTTGTATGGGGTCTAAGATTTTACTGCTGTAGTTGCATGATAATATGAACCTAGTGGTTTGTGTGTAGTTTTCCATTGTTCTTCTTAGTGCTTGTTGTGCTTCTCTTGTTAGTGCGTCCGATTCGTCTAAGTATATGATTTTGAATGGTGCGTCTCCCAGGGTTTTTGTTCTTGCGAAGTCTTTTACTTTTTGTCTTATCACATCTATTCCTCTTTCATCTGACGCGTTTAGTTCTAAGAAGTTTTCTCTCCATTCTTCTCCAAATAATTGTTTCACTATTACTAGTGCCAGAGTAGTTTTTCCTACTCCTGCTGGGCCTGAGAATAATAGGTGAGGCATATTTTTTGTTTTAACGAAGGATTCTACTCTTTGCACTATGGGTTCTTGTCCTTTTATTTCTTTGAATGTTTGTGGTCTGTATTTCTCTGTCCATATGCTGTATTCGTTTATTTTAATGTCCATGTTTTGAGGGAAAGAAATTGTTTTTATATAGTTTGTTGTTAAAAGAAAAAAAAGAAAAAAAAGTTTTTTTGGGTTTATTCAGGTGTGTATACTACTGTTACTGTTTCGTCTATGTACGTTGAATAGTCGTATCCTAGTGTTATTCTGAATGGTTGCACTCTTGTGTTTCTGTCTGCTAGTGTTATTGTACAAGATACTTCTCTTGGTTCGTTCTTCGTCAAGGTTATGTATCCTGATGAGCTATCTCCTCCTATTAAACCTATGCATCTTACTTCGTCTGTTGTTCCTGTTACTAGTCCTGTTACGCTTACGAATACTCTTTCTTCATCTTGTTGAGCAGTACTACATTCTGTGTTTGTTCTTGAGACTTTTCCTGCTGGATTAAGATCTTTTTGTTGTATTGAGAATGTTATTGTGGATTTATCTCTTCCTTGTGGTGCTTGTCTTATGCTTGTTACTTGTACTGGTGCTCCTGAGTTTGATACTGTTCTTTCACCACTTACTTTACATAAGTCTCCTGCTCTGTCATCGTTGTAATTTTCTTTTACACAAATATCTGTTATTGCTATTGTTTCGTATGTGTAACAAGCTTTTGCTCTAAAAGTAAAAGGTACATTTGCTGGAGCACTTAGTTGATAATTTAATCCTTCAAATACTACAGGTATTGATGGTGATGTTATTATTGATCCGTCCGGACTTTTTCTTACTGCGAATAAGTCATCTTCTGGGTGTGCTATTAAGTCGTTGTTTGTTACTCCGAAAGAACTAGCTGAGAATCCTTCTAGTTTTACGAATACATCTTCTCTTAGAACTTCGTGTTCCCCTCTATTTGTTAGTTCTATTACTACGTCAAAAGGTTCTTGTCCTCCATCTGATACTTTTTCTGGGGGCGCGTTTGTTACAAAGGACATTTCTATTCCTTTTGTTCCACCAACAAATCCTGTTTGTTGATTTGGAGCTTGTCCTTCTTCGCACGCAGTTAATAATAGTAGTGTAACTGCGAGTATTATTAATAGTATTTTTTGTTTCATATTTTTACCTCCTTTAGGGTTTTTTTTGTTTGATTATCTTACTCTTCTAACTGTTATTGGTGGTGCAGGCGCGTGTTTTTCGTATCCGTACCATAGTTCTAGTCTCAGTGGTGTTTCGTATGCGCTTCCTATGTATGCTGAGTCTGCGATGTCGTATCTGCATCTTAGTGTTGCTTCGTTTGTTCTTGGATCTAGTCTCATTCTGAACGTGTTTCCACAATCTAGTAATCTGTCTTCCATTATTGCATATCCTACGTATATCACGTTTTTCATTGAGTCTCTTACCGTTGATGGATAATATGGGCTGCAGTATTCTAAGTATCCTACGTCCCAGACTTCTCCCCCGCCTATATTTCTTATTGTCATTTCTATGAATACGTTGCTTCCTGTGTTTTCTGTTCTTATGTTGGTTACTGCGACTGGTGCTCCTTGTGAGCTTTGTATTTTTTGTGAGTAGTCACTGCATACTTTTTTTTCTGATGAGAATGGATCAGGGTCTATGCATACTTGTGGACTTACATAAGTCGTGTATGCGTAGCACGTTCTTATTTGATAATTTAATGTGTAGTAATCTGTTCCTGCTGGCCAAGGTCCTACCATTTGCATTTGGAATGTTTTATAGTCTGCTTCTCCTCCTGGGAATTGAGGGTTGTTTCCGTGTAAGTAGAATGATGCTCCTCCGAATGATTCAAAGTCTAGTGATGATACTAATAGCATTAGTGATCTTCCAAAATTTAGAAGTCCTAGGTTTGATCCTAGTGAGAATTGTGTTAGTTCTCCATCTCTTAGTTGTAATCTTACATCGTTTATTCCTAAGTCTACCACTCTTTGAAATATTGGTATGTTTTCTGCTAGTGTTCTGAAGTTTACATCTATGTTTGTTCTGTCGCCGTATTTGCTTATTCCTCCTCCTGTGCATCTAGTCATGAAGTTCCATGTTCCTACGTCTTTTATGTCGCCTACGTTGAAGATGTCTAAGTAGCATGCTTGTGATGTTCTTAATCCGTCTACTGGTCTTTTTCCCATTGAGTCTATTCTGAATAAGTCAAATGTTGTTAGGCTTATTCCTGTTAGGAATACTGCGCCGTACGCGTCTGATGCTCCTTTGTTATCTACTCTTAGGTTTACTTCCACCATGTTTCCTTCAGCGGTTCCTGCGTCTAAAGTGTTGTAATAGAAATTTGTTGGTGGTCTATTCATGTAGGTTTCTACTCCTTGTGATCCTACGAAGTATCTGCAGTGGTCTCCTGTGCATGCTGGTGTTCTTCCAGGCATTCCACTGCACGCAGTTATTAGCAGTAAAGACATTATTAGACTTGTTAGTATTATTTTTTTCACGAGCTCTTTTTTCATTTTTATCACGCTTATGTTGTTTAATTTGATACGATTAGTATATAAATATTGCTTTTTGTTTTTTTTTATGATGTTCTTTGTATTCTTATTGGTTTAGTTATTGATTCTCTGTAGTAGTAGTCTAGTTCTATATATAATGGTACTTCTAGGTTTTGTCTTAAGTATCCTGTTTGGTTCGGGTGTAATCTACACGTTATGAAATCTGATGATAGTGCTAGGTTTAATGTGTTTTTTGTTCCGCAATCCATGTCTAGTCCGTCTAGTGTCGCGTTTAGTAATTTTACTTTGTTGTGGTCTCTGTACATGAATGATTCGTCTCTGAATGTACATAAGTTCATTGTTTCTGTGTTTTCTTGTTTTGATATGAATACATCTCCTCTTCCTAAGTTTCTTGCATATATTCTTATTACGGGTTCTACTAGTACTAATGTTCCTGCTCCTGATGTTAGTTCTAGTCCTATTAGTTCTCCTGTTTCGTTAACTACGGGTGCGTGGCTGTCTGTTACTGGTGATTCTATGAATCCCATTGGTAGTATGTCTACTTCTATCTTTGTTATCGCGATGGGTGCTCCTTGGTTTGAATGAATATATGTTTCTCTGTTTCTACATATTGGGTTTTTGTCTACTCCGTATATGTCTGTGTCTAAGCATATTGTTTGTGTTAGGAATGTTTTGTAAGGATAGCAAGCTACTAATTCTATGTTCGTTGTTGGTGTTTCTCTTGTTCCTAGTATTTGTAAAACGTTTAGTCTTGTTAAGGGCAGTAGTAGTCTTTCTCCTGCGGGCCATTCTTGTGATTTTCCTGCTAATTCATTTTTTAGTAGTCCTTCTGGGTTTTGTGATGTGAATAAGTATTCATCTGTTAAGTCTTCTTTGAAGTATATGTCGTCGTATTTTAGGCTCAGTAATAATTCGTTTTCTGGTATGTTGTATGCTCCTTTGTTCCATATTTCTATCATTATGTTTGTGAATGAATTTTCTTGTACTGTGTTTGGTGGTGCATTATTCATGAAGCTTAATTCTATTCCTTGTGTTCCTCTGTACGTGTCTGGTATTTGATGGTTTGTTGCACATCCTTGTATTGTTATTAGTGTTAGTACTAGGAGTATTATTTTCGTTGTTTGTTTTTTTGTTTTTGTTTTCATATGTTTCTCACATCTATGAATTCTCTTCTTGTTAATTTGTAATCGTATGTTGTTGATCCTGCTATTGTTATGTCTCTTTTTCCTGTCGGATCATTTAGTAGTGTTCTTGCTCCTGTTGCCGTTATTTCTGCGTTGCATGAAACTGTTAAGTATTTTCCTGGTAGTTCTTCGCTTACTTTGAATGAGTAAATATCGTATCCGGTTACTTTGTCTTTTGTTTTTTCTAGTTCTGTTCCTGTTATTCCACCAGGCATTATGCATTTTTCTTTTGATATTTGTATTTGTGGTGGAACTCTTATTTGGAACGTGTTTACGCTTATTAGTTCTCCTCTCGCTGTTCCTGTTGGTGGTCTGTCATCTATTGTTATTCCTAGTGGTATGCTGTTTGTTTGATCTGTTTGTGTTGATATTGCTAGTGGTAATTCTAGGTTATCGTTTAGTCCTAGCATGATTGGTCCGTTTGTGTATATTGTTCTTATTCTTGGTTGGATGTTGTATCTTCTTTGTATATCTACGTCATTTAAGTATAGGCTTGATAAGAAGTCTCGGTCCATGAATGATATTGTTATGTATGCCCATGTTTCGAAGTTAAATTCTACTTCGAAGAATACTTCGTATCTTCCTCTTGGTAAATTAGTTGAGTTGAATGAGCATTTTACTCCTCGGTAGTCTTCTCTGTATACATTTATTAGTTTTGGTGGATCCGTTGTTCCGTATGCTACGAATTCTCCTCTTGCATCTTTTGCGTAGCAACTCGTTGTTAGGTTTATTTCATCTACGAAGCTTCTCATTCTTAGTGTTGCGAATAGTTCTACTGGTTGTCCTTCGTAGTATGTTCCCATTGTTCTTAGTTCTGTTATGAATACTCCTGTTAGTTCTTTGTTTTGTTCTACTTGTCCTGTGTAGTATTCTCCTAGTGAATCATTTCTTAGTTGAGTGTATGTATTGTTTAGCTGTGTGCCTATTCCTTTTATTGCGTTTAGTACACTTTCGAAGGGTGTTGATATTATTTTTATGGCTCCGCTTATAGCTATTCTAGTATCAAATCCTGATCCTGTTATTCCTGCTTGTTCTGATCCTAGTGTTGCTAGGTTTATCATTAGTGACATTAGTGAGAATGTTATTATTATGAATAATAGAACTGTTAGTCCTCTTACCCATCCTGATGGTTTTAATATTCCGTCTTTGAATCTGTCCCATCTCGTGGCTCCGTTTAATGAATAATCTATTCCTGATAAGTATAATAAGTATAATGCGTATATTGGTAGCATTAGTGAGAATCCTGCTATTATTTCTGTTACTTCTGGTGATACTCCTAGTAATCTTACTGTGTAGTCTAGTAGTGGGATTATGAATAGTACTACTGCTGCTGGTTTAAAGAATTTGAAGAATGCGTGAAAGAAATGGCTTAGTTGTCCTACTAGTATTGATGTTAGTATTAATAGTATGAAGTATATTGTTATTCTTCCTTGTATGGCTCCTGAGTCTATTGATAGTCCTGTTAGTGTCCAATCGATTATGTGAGCTATTAATGCGAGTAGCATTATTATTTCTGCTAGGAATCTGTCTTGAGGCATAGGTACGTTCTTTGATGATAATACATTACCTATTTTTTTGAATAGTGTTTTTCCTCCTCTGAGTATTCCTCGTCCTAAGTTTTTTGTGCCTCTTGCTGTTTTTCTTAGTCCTTGTCCTATGTTTCTTCCAGGAATAGTTGTTCCTTCTCCTATGTCTTCATAATTATTTTCTGGTTCCTCAGTTGTTTCTGATTCTTCATTTTTTTCTTCGTGTTCTTTTATTCTGTGATAATTATTAGTTCTTACAAAAAAAGTTGTTTTTTTTCCATTACTTTGTATGTATAGTAATTGTACTCCTTCAGGGTCGCTCATAGGTTGTACTACTTCGCAAGTTATTACGTCAGAACCATCAGCTTTTGTATAATCTACTTTATCTCCTTTTTTGTATGTTTTTCCGTTTATTTCTATTTCGTCGCTCATTTTTTCTTTAGAGAATAGTTTGTTTTATTTTTTATTTTTCTCTTATTCTAATTCTTATCTCTGTTATTGTTAGTTCGCTTTTAGGATTTATTTGTATCGAGTTAGTTCCTGGTTGTAAGAAGAACTGCATGCTTCTTGTTTCTCTTAGTCTCGCTGTGTTGAAGCTTATTGGTTTTCCGTTTATTGTTAGTTCGAATCTTTTTTGGTTATTGTTTGGAAAAGTTATATCTAGCATTGTTTCGTAATTATTTTTTAGTTCGTATTCGTCATTTACGAAGTTGAAGTATTTGTCTTGTACTTCGAAGTAATATGTTAATGTGTATGGTTTTTCTAGTGAGTTTTGTATTATTGCTCTGTCTATGAGTACTCGTCCTTCTTCTATTTGAAATGTTATATCATTTATTCCTTCGTACAAGTAGTTTATTGGTATTTGTATTGTGTTGAATACTTCGCAATCTGGTATTCCTGAGAATATTTCAAAGTTATTTATGTGTACTCTTAAGTTCTTGGTTGTTTCTGGTTTACATGCTGGTAAGTATCTTATGTTTGATGCTTTTAGTTCGTTTGCTTCTTTTGTTGCTATGTTGAATACTTGTGTTGCTTTGCTTCTTGTTAGGTCCGTTATGTCTCCGTACAAGTTTATGTCTTTTATTGTGTAATGATTGTATCTCCAGAAGGCTGCTCCTGGTCCTGATACTTGGAATTGTAATGTGTTTTCTTGTCTTAACAGTGATGGTGCTATGTTTATTGGTGGTGAGTTTCCTGGTCTTATTGGCGCGTTATATATTGTTTCTCCGTTTAAGTGTATTATTAGTGAGCCTGATGATTGTTCTACGTTAAAATTTAGTAATATGTTGTTAGTTGTTTCTGGGTTTATTTTGAATGTTATTGTGTCTGTTATTTTTTCGAACGCGGAATTTTTTAAGTACATTGAGTTCTTTGTGTGTATTAGTTCTCCTTTCACTTCCGCGTTTAAATTAAATGGTGAGAATTCGTGTATTATTTCTGTTTCTGGAGAATATTTGACTTGTCCTGGTACTGCTCTTATTAGTGTTGTTGATCCTGGGAATAATGGGTCTTCCCCGTTAGTTGTTGTTTCATCATTCAATAGTTTTTCTCTTTCTTCAGGGGATATGGATAGTACGAATAGTACTAGTAGCCCTGTTATTATTATTACTAGAATTGCAGCATGATTTCCTGCTTGAGCTTTTGTTTTTTTTATCATATGGATTCTCACATTGTTTAAACGTGAATATTCCTATATAAACGTTTTGTTTTTTTTGTTCGTGGTTTATTCTCGATTATTTGTTTTGTTGTGTTATCACTTCGTTATCTTTTATGTTGTGGTTTTGTTCCGTTATGGTTATTTTTCCTTTGAATGTGACGTTTCTTCCTATTTTTCCATCTTTAGCGTCCCATTTTAGTTCTTCTAATTCTTCGAAATTGGTTGTTTCTCCTCCGTCTGCTATTTTTTGTTCAAAGTCTTCTAGGTTTTTTAGGAATGTTTCTGGTATTTTCATGATTGGTTTTTTTTCTTTTATTTGGTGTACTGCTGATGTTTCTTCTTGTAATTTCATGAAGTTACTTCTTAGTAACCATAGGTCTGATAAGTATTTTATTGGTAGAAATCTTTGTTGTCTTTTTACTTCTATTAGTTTTGAGGGTTTTATTCCGAATATTAGTCCTATTGCTGCTTCGAATCCTATCATTTCTTTTTCGTCTATTTTTTTCTTGTTTATGAACGTAGGTATTTGGTTGTTTATTTCTTCGTAGTAATCTAATATTTTTGTGTCTAAGTATATTAGGTTAGTGTTGAAGTATTTGTTCGTGTTTGTATCGTTAAATTGTTCTTCGTATTCTTTTGGTACCATTGGTCCTTCTAATAGTCTTAGTTTGTTTGATATTCTTGCGAATGTTCCTCCTTTGTCATTTGGTTCTTTTCTTGATATTTCTGGTGTGAATAAGGATTCTTCTTTTAAGTGTATTCCTAACAGTAAAGGATTTATTGTTGCTCCTAAGTTATCTATGTTGTTTATGAATATTGTTTGTATTCCTTTTTGTTTTAGTTCTTGTTTTATTTCTTTTAGTAACGTGAAAGCGTCATAGTGTCCGCCTGGTGCGTAGCTTATTTCTCCGTTTTTTTGTTTTGCTACGTTTAGTTCTTTTCTTGTTTTGTTTTCTTGTTCTTCGAATCTTATTGTTACTGGTTGTATTATTTTTATTAAGTCTATGTTTTGTAATCTGTTTTCTTTTTCTAAGAATTCTGTTATTGATTTGTCTGTTTCTTCATTAGTCATTATTATGACTGGTATTTTACAATCATATTTTTTTTGCGTTTTTCTTATGTGATCTAATTTTATTTCTAAGAATGTCTTGTTTTGTTTTGCATTTAGTATTGCTTTTGAGCATCCTCCCATCGAGGTAGATATTCCTCCTGCCATTACGAAGTAAGCGTACTTTGATTCTTTTAGGTGTTGTATTCCTTTTTTTTCTATTTCTTTTTTTTTGTTTTCAATAATGAGTCGTGGTTTTATTATGTCTTCTTCTTTTAATGGTTGTATGTTTTTTGCTTCATATTTTGTGATTAGTGTTCCTTCTTCGTATTTTTTTGCGTTTTGTATTGCTCTTTGTGTTACCCATTCTGGTTGTGTTAGTAGTGCTTTTTTTATTTCTTCTATGTTCAAAGTATCACCTTTGTTTATTTATTTAGATTAAATTATTTAAAATTAACTAATGTTTTTTTATCGAAAAGCATTTAAATTCTTTGAGTGTTGTTTGTGGTTCTTTTTTTTGATTGCTGAATTAGTAATTTTGTTTTTGTTTTTAATTGAGTATATATTAAGGATTTATTCTGCTAGGAATAGGAAGAAGTATGTTTTTAGTTTTTATGTCGTCATTGCTGTTCCTACAGGTATCATTGTTTCTGATTATGGTGATGTTTTTAGAAAAACTAAAGATGATGTTGTTTCTAGTGATAAATAAAACTTGATTTTTTTTTTAAGAATAGTTTTATATATTTTGTTTGTTTTTGTTTTTTTATGTCTTTGAAAAGTAAGGGTATTAATGCTGAGCGTGATTTGGTTCATAAGTTTTGGGAGTTTGGTTGGGCTTGTATAAGGGTTGCTGGTAGTGGTAGTTCTAAGTATCCTAGTCCTGATTTGCTTGCTGGTAATAATCTTCGTAAATTCGCTATTGAGACTAAGACTACTTCTGGTACTAATCAGTATTTTTCTAAGAAGGAGATTATTGAGTTGAAGGATTTCGCAGGTAGGTTCGGCGCTGAGTCTTGGGTCGCGATTAAGTTTAAGGGTTGTAGTTGGTTTTTTCTTAGTTTGGAAGATTTGGTTGAGACAGGTAAGGGTTTTTCTGCTTCTAAGTCTTTATGTGAGCGTCGTGGGTTGTTGTTTGAAGAATTAACTCGTGGTTTTTGATTATTTCATTTAATATTATTTTTGATGGGTCAAATGTGTATGTGTTTTTGTCATCAAAGTATCCGCACATGAATTCTGTTAGTGGTATTCCTGATCTTTTGCTTAGCATTAATGCGTAGAAATATGTTTGTGTTGTTGCGTATTTTTCTCTGTGTGCGTTTGGTTTGTAGTCCCATATCCATATCTTGTTGTTTTCTATTCTTATTATGTCTATGTGTCCTGTTAGTGGTTTTTCTTCTTTGAATATTGTTTTATATTCTTCTATTTCTTCAGGGAGTAACCATATAGGTGTTTCTATTGCTATTGTTTTTTGGTCGTAGGATAGCATGAACATTTGTACGTTACTGTGTGCGTCTTGGTAGTAATTGCTGTCCAGTCCCATTCTTGCTAGTAGTGTTACTTCGTGTTGTATTCGTGGTGGTTTTTCTTTTAGTACTGAGAATTTTAGTATTGAGCTTCTTGGTCCTTCTAAGAAGTATTTGTTTGGGCAATTAGTGAAACTAGTCATTATGTATTTTTTTAGTTCCGCATATTTTTTTTCGCATAGTTGTTCTAATTTGTGTTTGTGTATTCTGTAGTGGTATCTTACTCCGTGTGGGAGTGACGCGCTTATTATCATGTTTTTTTAGAAATTGTGTTTGTTTAAAAAAATTGTTGTTATAAAAAAATAAAAAAATAAAAAAGATTAAGGATTTATTTTCTTTTTTTCTTTACTGTTTTCTTTTTCGTTGTTTTTTTCTTCGTCGCTGGTTTCTTTACTGCTTTTTTTAGTCCTTTAACTTCGTTTAGTAGTGTTTCTATTTTTATTTCTTCTTGTTCTATTTTGTTTTCTTCTGCTAGGACTCTTGTTACTAATGATTCTATGTGCATGTCTATTCTTGCTATTCTTCTTTCCATTAGTACTAATACTCTTAAACTATATACTATTGCGAATAGTGTTCCTAGTATTATTGCCAATATTACAACTTCTAATCCATGGGTTGCCATTTTGTTTTTTCACCTCTCCTTTGCGAAACATAAATTTTTTTTTAATTTATTTTTTTTTACTTATTGTTTCTAATTTGTTTGATATATATTTAAATGTTTCTTTAATTACATTGCTCTTAGTCTTTTTATTCTTTCTTCTGTTGGTGGATGAGTGCTAAATAGTTTAGTCATCATTCCTGTTTTTTTCTTTGATGGATTGCTTATGTATAAGTGTGCCATCGCGTTGTTTTGGCTTTTTAGTACCGCGGTATCTTTTGATATTTTTTCTAGTGCGCTTGCTAGTCCTTCTGGGTATCTTGTTAGGATTGCGCCTCCTGCGTCTGCTGAGTATTCTCTTTTTCTGCTTATTGATAGTTGTATTAGTTTTCCTATTATTGGCGATAGTATTGCTAGTGCTATTCCTATTAGTATGAATATTAGTTGTGCGTTTCCTTTGTCTGATCTGTTTCTTCCTCCACCCCATAGGAATGTTCTTAGTAAGAAATCGCTTAGTAGCACTATTACTCCTACCATTACTGCTGCTATCATCATTGATCTTATGTCATAGTTTTTTATGTGTGACATTTCGTGTGCTATTACTCCTTCTAGTTCTTGTCTGTTTAGTTTTTGTAATAATCCCCTAGTTACTATGATTGCTGAATTTTCTGGGTTTCTTCCTGTTGCGAAAGCGTTTGGTGCTGAGTCTTCTATTATGTATGCTTTCGGGGTTGGTATTCCTGCTGCGAGTGCTAATCCTTCTACTGTGTGGTATAAGTAAGGTTCTTCTTTTTTTGTTACTTCTTTTGCGTTCGCGAAGGATACTAGCATTTTTCTTCCTGAGTAGTATGCTATTACTGAATAAGTTATTCCGAATATTGTTGCTATTATTAATCCGAAGTATATGTTTCCCCAGACTAGTCCTATTATTGCTCCTAGTCCTATTATTATTGTTAGAAATACTATGAATAAGATTATTGATTTTATGTTGTTGTTTCTTATCTCGTCAAAGTTCACTAGTTTTTTTTTCATTTTTTATGCACCTTTTTTTGTTAAAGAAAATAATAAAAAAAAGGTTTTTAGAATTTTACTTTTACGTTTTTCTTTTCTTGTTCTGTTGCTTTAAACATTTGTTCTTGTTTAAAGTTTAGCATGTTGGCGAAAACGTTGTTTGGAAATAATTCTATTTTTGTGTTGAATCTCATTACCATGTCGTTGAAGTGTTGTCTTGAGTATGCTATTTTGTTTTCTGTTCCTGTTAGTTCTTCTTGTAGTTGTAAGAAGTTTTCGTTTGCTTTTAGTTGTGGGTAGTTTTCTGCTACTGCGAATAATGATTTTAACGTGTTGCTTAGTTGGTTTGATGCTTCTGCTTTTTTTTCTGGGCCTGTTGCTTTCATTACTGATGTTCTTGCTTTTGTTACGTTTTCGAAGACTGTTTTTTCGTGTTTTGCGTATCCTTTTACTGTTTCTATTAAGTTAGGGATTAAGTCGTTTCTTCTTTTTAGTTGAACGTCTATTTGTGCCCACGCGTTTTTGACTTGGTTTTTTAGTCTTATTAGTGAGTTGTAGATGCTCCAAATCATTAGTATTATTAGTACTGCTATTCCTAGTATTATCCATGCTGTTGCCATTTTATTTTTCCTCCTTTATTTTTTATTTTTTTTAGAGTTTTGTTGCGAGTTTTATGTCTTCTGCTTTAACTGTTTTTCTTCCTGCGTGTATTGCGTATTTTGATGCGCTTTCTCCTATTCTTAGAGCGTATTCTTCTAGTGAATCTTTGAGGGCTTGTTTCGCTGATTCTGATACCCTTGTTGCTCCTGCATCTTTTAGAAGTCTTTCCATTGCTGCTAATGGTATTCCTTTTTTATTTGCCATTTTTTACCCCTCCTTTTACGCGTTTCATGTTTTTATTTAGTTATTGTTACTTTTATTGGTAGTTAAGCTTTTATTATAAATGTTTTGGAGAAAAAAGGGTTTTAATAGGGTTTTTTTATTTTTTTGTGTCTTTTTTGTTATTTTTTATTTTTTTATTTTTTTCAAAAGAGTTATTAAATAGTTGTTTTTTCTTTTTGTGTATGGTTAAATTAATTGGTAAGGGTGCGGAGGCTGATTTGTTGTTGGATAACGATGTTTTGAGAAAAGTTAGGTCTTTTAAGAGTTATAGGCTTAGGGAGTTGGATGATAGTATTCGTAAGAGTAGGACTCGTTCTGAGTCTAAGATTTTACAGAAGGTTGGTGATATTGGTCCTGGTTTTCTTGGTGGTGATGATATTCAGGAGATTAGGATGAATTTTATTCAGGGTGATTTGGTTAAGAATATTTTAGATAGTAATGTTTCTTTGGCTAAGGAGATTGGTTTAAAAGTTGGTTTGTTGCATGATTTGAATGTTGTTCATGGCGATTTGACTACTAGTAATATGATTCTTTCTCCTCAAGGTTTGAAGATTATTGATTTTGGTTTAAGTTTTATTTCTGATAAAGTTGAGGATAAAGCTGTTGATTTGCATTTGTTTCGTGAGGCTGTGGAGAGTAAGCATTTTTCTAGAGAAGATGAAATTTGGAGTGCTTTTCTTGAGGGTTATAGTCCTAGTAATAGGGATTTTGTGCTTAAGAGATTGAATGTTGTTGAATCTCGTGGTAGGAATAAATTAAAGTATTAAGGGTGTTAATTTATGAGGGTTATGTTTGTTTTGTTGTTTTTTGTTTTGTTGTCTTCTTTTGTTTTTGGTGCTGAGGGCGAGATTACTTTGGTTACTATTGGCGAGTCTTCTTCTGGTTCTGTTGTTGGTGGTACTGCTGATCTTTTTTTGGTTGTGAAATCTGGTTCAGGTAGGATTTTTATTGATTCTTTTCCTTTTACTAGGGAGGATACTCAGGTTTCTATTCGTTTTGCCAGGGATGTTGCTTGTAATTTTTTAGAGGTTGATTGTTCTAGGTTGGATTTTTTTTATACTATTAATATTGGTTCTTCTTCTGTTGGCGGTCCTAGTGCTGGTGCTGCGATTGCTGTTCTTACTATTGGTGTTTTGAATAATGATGTTCTTGATGATGGTGTTGTTATTACTGGCACTATTAATTCTGGAGGTATTATTGGTCCTGTTTCTGGGTTGGAGGGTAAGGCTGTTGCTGCTAGGGATGCTGGTTTTAGTAAGATTTTGGTTCCTAGGAATAGTGTTTTGGTTAATAAGACGCTTAGTGGTTTGAATGATTCTATTAGTGGTTCTGATAATGTTACTGTTTTTTATGCTGATTCTCTTGTTGTTTCTGGTATTGATATTGTTCCTGTTTCTACTTTGGAAGAGGCTTTGTTTGAGTTTACGGGTGTAGTTTATCCTGATTTTTCTTATGACGTGGTTGTTTCTGATCAGTATCAGTTCATTATGGAGAGGGTTGCTTCTCAGTTGTGTAATCGTAGTTTTGATATTATTGATTTGGTTTCTGATGATGTTAAGTTAAGTCATGAATCTGAGTTTGAGGATGCTTTGGATTATGTTTCTTTGGGTGTTAATGCTAGTGAGTCTTTTGATTTTTATAGTGCTGCGAGTTTTTGTTTTTCTGCTAATTCTATTTTGAGGTCTTTAGAGTTTGAGTCTTATGATTTTGATATTTTGGTTGGTTTTGCTGATGATTTGGTTGTTAGTATTGATAATTCTCTTGATGAGTTGAATGCTCGTAAGTTGAGGACTTTGTCTGATTTGGAAACTTATATTATTGTTAAGGAGCGTTTGTTGGAGGCTAAGTCTTTGCTTGAGGAGGATTCTTTTGTTGAGAATCTTGGTTATATTGTTGAGCGTCGTTATAGTGCTATTGCGTGGTCTTCTTTTTTTGATTTTGTTGGTAAGGATGTTGTTTTGGATGATAATTATTTGTCTGATGCTTGTATTGCTAAGATTTCTGAGGCTGATGAGCGTTTGAGTTATATTGATTTTTTGATTGGGTCTGTTTTTGATAGGTCTGAGTTGGATGAGGCTAGGTTTTTTTTTGATAGTGGCGATTTTGCTTTTTGTATTTTTAGGGCTTCTAAGGTTAAGGCTGATGCTAATGCTATTATTTTGTCTATGTATTTGAGTAGAGATAGGGTTGGTGAGCTTATTGATGATCAGTTGGCTTTTGCTAGGATGCAGATTAATAAGCAAGGGGATGATTTTCCCATTCTTGGTTATAGTTATTATAATTATGCTTCTACTCTTAGGGATTCTAGGCCTCAGTTGAGTATGATTTTTGCTGAGTATGCTTCTGAGTTTAGTAATCTTGGGATGTATTTTCCTTCTGAGCGTAGGGTTCCTTGGCGTTTGATTATTGGTTCTTATGAGGTTTTTTTGTTGGGTGTTTTGGTTGGTTTTTTTGTTTTTTTTAGTTTTTTGTTGGGTTTGATTTTGTTTTTTAGGTTTCGTAGTTCTAAAGTTATTAAGAAACACGTTGTGAAGCGTAGGAAATTTAAGGGTTCTAAGAAGTAGTTTTTTTTTGGGTGATTTTAAACCCAGGAAGACCAAAGAACTTGCGTACGACGGTCTCCCCGGGAAAAAGAGGTGAGTTTTATTTGTTATTTTTTTTCTGATTTAGATTATTATGTTTTTTTGAACGCTCTTTTTTATTTGTTTCTACTTTAGAAGAGTTATAAAACTATTTAAATTTTTCTGTTCTGTAACTATTATTTAATAGATACACATTCTTGCATTTGTGGTTTTATAATGTGCCGTGTTAAATAAATATCGTGTTTCTTATTTTCTTTAATTGTTGAATTAGAATTTGTGGGTGAAGGAGTACGAAGTTTTTTTTTAGAATTCTTCTTCGTACTGTTCTTCTGCTTCGTCTAAAAAAAGTTCATCCATTTCCCATTTACTTAGTTTTTTTTGGTTTAGGATGTTCATTTTTGGTTTTCTTATGGTTTCGCCTCTTATTTTTTCTAGTTGGCGTTCATCTTCTAAGTTGTCTATTTCTATGTTTTCCATTTTTTTACCTCCTTTTGTTTTTTTGTTATTATTGATGTTTATTCACACATATATAAATGTTTTGGTTTTTTTACTACTTTGCAGTAAAAAATGTAGTGTTTTTTATAAGTACTCAATAACCCCCTTTAAGCAACCCTTGGACAAATAATATAACATTAAGAATTTATAAATTTTGTTGAAAATATTAAACATGTTTTTTTAGACGAGAAAAAACAATTTTGTCGTCATTTATATTTATATCTGGAAATGTGTTTACAATTTAAACAAAGAATCTTTATTTTTCCATCTGAAACCCTTATTCTTGACGTTTTAGCAGGCGTTAAATAAGTTCCACAATTTTTACAATATTGTTGTTTTTGTTCTTTTGAAAAAGAAACTTTGTATTTTAAAGCTATTTTTCTTGCCAATTTAACACAATTATCAGCATATTCTTGTTTTACACTTAAAAATTTATTTGCTTGGTCAAATAATTCTCTTATTCTTTTTTCTGCTTGTATTTGAAAAGATTTCTTTTTAGATCTGTTACTTCTAAGAATTTTAGTACTTTTAGTACTTTTTTGGTTTTTTTCTGACATTTACTTCTTTTAGAATTTTTAAATTATTTAAAAATGACGATTTAATTTTTTAAAAATTAATACAACCAAAAAAAGCTATAAAACCAATAAGTATTATATTTTAAACATCATACAACCAAAAAAAATTGTACAACCTATTTTTATTGTATTTTTATTTTTTTTAGAAGGTTTAATATAGAAAAAACAGTATTATGTCCAAAAAGATTAAAAGTAACAAAGATTTAACATCATTAGAAGCTTCATTGAGAAGTTATTTGTTGAAGGGTTAATCATGGTTTTTGGTTTATTTAAAAAAAAGAAGAAAATAGAAGTTATTCACGTTCAAGATATTGATTCTTGGATTAAAAAGACTTTTGAAGCAGAGAATCTTGGTTTAAAAATTGGTATTTTGAAGCGAGAGCTTAATTCTAAGAAAGCTAAAATTTATGAACTTTTAGAGGATTTAGATAAAGCAGAACTTGTTGATAGTAGCGTTATTCCTGAGAGGGCTAAAAGCATATTTCATGGAAATAAAAAGTCTTATGTTCAAAAAATTAGTTTGTTTCTTGATCAATTAATTTGTCCTGATGATGTTTCTGAGATTGAGTCTTTCTTAGAAGATGTTTCTTTGAAGCTTGAAGATTTAGCTCAGGAAACTAATAAGAATTATTTTATTATTAAGGAATTCATCGAGGATGATGTTAGAAAAGTTGCTAGTAAAATAAAAGAGATTGATGATGTTGTTAGTTCTGCTAGGTCTTCTGTTGATAAAACACCTATTAGTAAGTTTCGTGAACTTAAAGATCTTTTAAGTTTGTATTATGATAATGTTTCTAAGATTGATGAAACTAAGAAATTAATTGAGGCTGTTTTAGAAAGAAAGAGTTTAGAAGTTGAGAGGCGAAAAAAAGTTGAATCTAAGATTCGTGATTTGGAGAAGTCTCCTCATTTTGTTGATTATTCTGAGTTGAATGAAAAGAAAGGTGTTGTTGAGGAAAATTTGAAAAAAGTCGAATATTCCGTTATTAATTTGTTTTCTGGTATTAGTTCTGTTTTGAAGAAGTATAGTAAAAAGAAAAAAAATAAATTGGCTGCGAGTTATTCTGATAATGCTGTTAATGCGTTATTATCTGATTCTAAGTTAGGTATTCTTAAAGTTTTAGAAGATGTTGTTAAAATTAAGGATTCTTTAGATATTAAAAGCACTAAGCTTAAGAAGTTAGATTCTGAAGTTGATAGTATTAGTGAGAAGAAATTGGATAAGTTTAGGTCTGAGCTTGTTAAGTTGGGTGATGATTTGAATGATTTGAATAATGTTATTAAGAATCATTCTTTTGGTCTTAATCTTAAGGAGCTTAAGGGTCGTTTAGATATTATTAATCAGAACATTGTTGATGTTGAGCGTGAAGAACAAGAATTAGAGGATGTTTTGGAGCGTCTTAATCCTAGGTTGGTTAAGCAAAAGATGAGGGATTTGATTAAGAGTATCAGAGAAGGTACTGTTTTAGAATGATTCGTGCTAAAGATTTGGATGAGTTTGTTTCTTTTTTTGTGAATGATTTTAGTTATAAGTACGTTAAAGTAGGTAAGAATTATTTTTTGGTTAATTCTTTTTCTGATTCTTTTTCTGATAATAATCTTAGTTCTTTCATGATTGGTTCTCCTTTAGGTAAGGATAATAAGTTTTTTGAGCCTAGTTTGTTTTTATTAGAGCTTTTATCTAAGGATTCTAGGAATAAAGTTTTTATTAATGATCAGGCTGAGTGGTTGTTTCTTTGTGGTAGAGATGTGTTTCTTGATAACGTTGTTAAGAATCAGTCTAGTGGTGATGTTTTCTTGGTTCAGAATTCTAAGGATGAGAATCTTGGTCTTGGTTTTAAGACTAAGATAAATGGTAAAGTCATGGTTAAGAATTTGTTTGATCGAGGGGATTTTCTTAGGCGGGAGAATTAGTTATTTTTTGTTTTTAGGGCTTTTTATGAGTGCTTGTATAGCTGTTAATTGTTTGCCTTCCATTAGTGTTAGGCTCGCTCCTCCGCCTGTTGATACGTGATAAAATTCGTTTTGTATTTTTAGTTGTTCTGCTATGCTCGCGGTGTCTCCTCCTCCTATTATTGTTTTTATGTCTTTTCTGTTCGCTAAGTATTGTAGTATTTTTTTTGTTGCTTTTAGGAATTCGGGGTTTTCGTAATAACCTAAGGGGCCGTTCCATATCATTGTTTTGCTGTTTCCTAGTATTTTTTTGAATTCTTCTATTGTTTCTTTTCCTAGGTCTAGTCCTGTTAAGTAGGATGGTATGTTTTTTGGTTGCATCGTTATTATTGTGCTTGGGTTATCTTTATCATCTGCTACTACTACGTCTTTTGGGAGTGTTATTTTTTCGTTGTTTCCTAGTAGTTTAGCGTTCATTACGTATTTTTTGTCGTACATGCTTTTTCCGATGCTGTATCCTTTTGCTTTGTAGAAGGTGAATATCATTGCTCCTCCTAGTAATAAGTGGTCTACTTTGTGTATTAGGTTCATTATTAGTGGGAGTTTTGTTTCTAGTTTTGATCCTCCTATTATTGCTGTGAATGGTTTTTCTGGTTTTTCTAATTCTTTGAATATGTTTAGTTCTTTTTCTACTAGTAATCCTATTCCTCCTGGTATGTATTTTGTGATTGCGTGGACTGATGCGTGTTCTCTGTGGCTTACTCCGAATGCGTCATTTATGTATATGTCTGCTAGTTTTGCTAGTTTTTTTGCGTATTCTTTATCGTTTAATTTTTCTTCTTCTCTGAATCTTAGATTTTCTAGTAGTACTATTTTTGCTTCTCTCGGTGTTGGGAATTCGTCGAAGTCAACTGAATCATCTACTTTAGTTGTTTTTCTTCCTGTTAATTTGTATATTCTTTTTGCTATTTTGTTTGTTGTGTATATTTCTTCTTTGTTTTTTGGTCTTCCTAGATGAGTTGCTATTATTATTTGTGTTGCTCCTTCTTTTATTAGTAGTTTTATTGTTGGTAGGCTTGCTTTTATTCTGAAGTCATCTGTTATGTCTCCTTTTTGGTTTATTGGTACGTTGTAGTCTGTTCTTAGAAGTATTTTTTTTCCTTTTATTTTGAAGTCTTTGATTGTTAGTGGTTTTTGCATTTTTCTTATTAGTTTTGGATAATATATAAATATAACTGTTGGATTCTTTTATTATGGATTTGTCAGTTATTTTGGTTAGGCCTTTGTATCAAGGTAATGTTGGTGCTGTTGCTCGAGCTATGGTTAATTTTGGTTTGTCTAATTTGATTATTGTTGGTTCTTTTAGTGTTGAGGATGAGTCTCGTTGTAGGGCGAAGCATGCTAATCATGTTCTTGATAATATTAGATTTGTTGATTCTTTAGATAGTTTAAAATCTGATTTTGGTGTTCTTGTTGGTACTACTGGTGTTGTTGGTTCTGATTTTAATTTGCCTAGGAGTCCTTTGTTGCTTGAAGAGGTTGTTTCTGAGTGTAAGCACTTGAGTGGTAAGATTGGTTTGGTTTTTGGTTCTGAGGATTCTGGTTTGAGCAATAATGATTTGTTGTTGTGTGATTTTGCTTTACATATTCCGTCTAGTTCTGATTATCCTGTTCTTAATCTTAGTCATGCTGCTTCTATTGTTTTTTATGAGTTTTTTAAGAATGATGCTTTGCGTGGTACTCACAGTGTTGCGTCTGTGCGTGAGCGCGAGGAAGCTTTGGTTGTTTTGAATGAAATAATTGATGGTATGAGTTTTAGGTCGGAGAGTGATCGTGATACTCAAAGAGTTGTTTGGCGCAGAGTTATTGGTAAGAGTTTTTTGACTAAGCGAGAATTGTTTGCTGTTATTGGTTTTTTTAGGAATGTTCTTTTTTCTTTGAAGAAGAAATAGTTTTTTTTGGGAAGTTTTTTATATTTCTTTGTTTTTTGTTGTTTTTATGAGTAAGTCTAAGAAAGTTAATGATGATTCTAAGATTAGTGTTTGGTTTAGAGTTCTTATTTTTATTGGTAAGGTTTCTTGGTTTATTTTTAGGATTCCTTATTTTATTGGTAAGTATTTTTATTTGTTTGTTAGGTCTTTGTGTTGTAAGACTGAGCCTTTGCCTAGTATTAAGGGCGTTGTTTTTGTTAAGGGTGCTATTCGTAGTTCTAAGCCTGATGATGTTTCTTTTAGTGTTTTGGATTCTTTAAAGGGTAGTTTTAAGGGTTTTTTTAATTATTTGAGGAAGAATGATTCTTTTATTGCTTTGGTTATTGGTGCTCGTGGTTCTGGTAAGACTGCTGTTTCTCTTTCTTTGATGGATGCTTTGCGTGGTTCTAAGAAGCATTATTTTGCTATGGGTTTTTCTAGGGAAGCTTTGCCTAATTGGATTTTTTTGGTTGATGATGTTTCTTTTATTAAGAATGATTCTCTTGTTTTGGTTGATGAGGGCGGTATTTTGTTTTCTTCTCGTGATTCTATGTCTGATGCTAATAAGTTGTTGTCTGATCTTTTAATGATTGCGCGTCATAAGAATATTAGTATTATTTTTATTTCTCAGAATTCTTCTAATCTTGAAATTAATACGTTGCGTCAGGCTGATGTTCTTATTTTGAAGAAGCATTCTTTGTTGCAGAAGAGTTTTGAGCGTAAGATTATTGCGAAGCTTTATGAAGAGTATGATTCTTATTTTGATAAGCATAAGTCTTTGAAGGGTGCGGCTTTGATTTATTCTGATTCTTTTGTTGGTTTTGTTAATGTTGGTCTTCCTAGTTTTTGGAGTGTTAAAACTAGTAAGAGTTTTGAGCATACTCAATCTAAGGATTCGAAGAGTGTTAAGAAATAGTTTTTGTATTCCTGTACTATGTTTGGTTGTGTAATAATTAGTATGTTTTCGTCGTTTATTGTGTTTGCTACGTTTGTTGGGTTGTAGCTTCCTGTTATTATTAAGTTGTCTATTATGATTATTTTGTTGTGTTGAAAAATGTTTGATGAGTGTATTTTTATTGTTATATTATTTTCTTGTAGCATAGGTGTTGTCCAGTATTGTTTGTTTTGAAAATTTTCTATTATTCCTTGTACTTGTAATCCTTGTTCGTGTTTTTTTATTATTTCTTGAGTTATTTCTTTATCTGTAAATGTGAATAACATGAATTGTATTGTTTGGTTTGCTTGTTTTATTTTATTTATTATTTGTTCTTTGCATGCGTCTTGTGGGCAGAAATAATTTTCTAATGTGTAATTGTTGTATTTTATCTTTGTTGTTTGTGTTTTTTTCTTTGGTTGTTGTTCTTCGTTTATTTTTTTTAGTTGTTCAAATTCTTCTTCGTAATTCTTTGCGAGTGTTTTTGATTCTATTATTATTAGGTTTTCATGGTGTTGATTATTTTCTGTTGGATTATAGCTTCCTGTTATTATTGTTGTTTGGTTTATTACGCAAAATTTGTGATGCATTAGTCCTTTTGTGTTTATTTTTTCGAATTCTTCATCGTTATGCGTTATTATTTCCGCGTTTTCTTTTTTTAGTTTGTTTATTATTTCTTTGTTTGATATATCATAGAACGCGCATTTTAGTGTTTTGGAGTTGTTTGTTATTTTTATGAGTTGATGTTCGCAATTTGTTTCTTTACAAAAATATGTTTTTATTTCTCCTTGTTCTTCGACTATTATGTTTTGTTTTTGTATTTCAAATAAGTCTATGTATATTATTGTTAATACAATAAGTAGTAGTATTATTTTTAGTTTTTTGTTCGTGTCCACTTTGTTTATTAATTTTTTTTTATTAAAATATTCTTCTTAGAAAAATCCGGAAAAAAACAAAAAGTATTTAAATAATCAATTCAATAAAACAATTAATAAAATTTGTGAGGTAATATTTATGGCAGCAAAAAAGAAAGCAACCAAAAAAGCAACTAAGAAAAAAGCAGCTCCAAAAAAAGCAGTAAAAAAAGTTGTAAAAAAAGTTGTAAAAAAGGCAAAAAAAGTTGCAAAGAAGGCAGCTCCAAAAAAGAAAGCGGCTCCTAAGAAAAAAGCAGTAAAAAAGAAAGTCGCTAAGAAGGCAGCTCCAAAAAAGAAAGCTAAAAAATAAATGTTTTTTTTAGTTAATTGTTTTTTTTATTTTTTTTTATTTTTTTCTCAATCTTTGTTCTATGAATTCTTTTGATTTTAGTGTTGAGAATAGTATTTGAGGGTCTTTTTTTGTTAGTTCTTCGTGTTTTTTTGGTTTTATTGTTATTTTTATGTTTAGTATTTCCGCTATTTTTTTGAGTTCTTCATCTGTTATTACGTTTAAGGGTTTTATTTCTTGTTTTGTTATTTCTTTTTTGTTCATGAAGAAGTTTAGTAATTCTTCTGCTTCGTCATTCAAGGTTTTAGAGCTTATTATTTCTTTTTTTTCTTTATTTGTTATTTTTAGTTTGTCTTGGAATATTTTTTTTAGAAAATATTTAGTTATTAGGTGCGTGTTTTCTTTGTTTTCTTTTAAGTAGTATTCTTGTTCTTTGTTTTTTATGTTTATTGTTTTGTTTATTCTTAGGTTTTTTCGTATTCTTTTTTCTATTAGTTCTAAGAAGTGGTTTTCG
The DNA here is from genome assembly GCA_020854775.1 of Candidatus Woesearchaeota archaeon. Lineage (NCBI taxonomy): Archaea > Nanobdellati > Candidatus Woesearchaeota > Candidatus Woesearchaeota archaeon. The sequence continues at coordinate 50,138 of JAHKLZ010000018.1, forward strand.
CAGAATGTTTGATTCGTGTGATCAGTCCAGGTTGATTCTTTTTTGCACTTAATGCATTTTTTGGCATTCATTTGTTTGAGAAAGAAAAAGTTTTATATTAAGTTATTCTTTTCTAGTATTGCGATGATGACGTGAACACCCGCTGATACGTGATGAACGGAAGTAACTGCTGAGCAATTATTATTATTTTTATCCGAACATGGTTTGGTACGTTGTGTCTTTTTGTCTGTCTTCTCCTCTGATTTTGTTTATTGCTTTTATGAAGTCTTTTTCTGATACTTTTGTTTTGTTTTTTCTTATTGCGAAGTATCCTGCTTCTGTGCATACTGATTTTATGTCTGCTCCTGAGAAGTCATGCATTTTTTTTAGTAATGATTCTGAGTTTATTGATTTTTCTAAGCTCATTTTCTTTGTGTGTATTTTGAATATTTCTGTTTGTCCTTCTATTCCAGGTATTGGTACTTCTACTAGTCTGTCTAGTCTTCCAGGTCTTAGTATGGCTGGGTCTAAGATATCTTTTCTGTTTGTGCATCCTATTACTTTGACGTTGTCTAGTGCTTTGAATCCGTCTATTTCTGCTAAGAACTGCATGAATGTTCTTTGTACTTCTCTTTCTCCCGAGGTTCCTATTTCTATTCTTTTTGCCGCTATTGCATCTATTTCGTCTATGAATATTATGCTTGGTGCTCTTTCTCTTGCTAGTTTGAATATGTCTTTTACTAGTTTTGCTCCTTCTCCTATGAATTTTTGGACTAGTTCTGATCCTACTATTTCTATGAATGTGCTGTTAGTTGATGATGCTACTGCTTTTGCTAGTAGTGTTTTTCCTGTTCCTGGTGGTCCGTATAGTAATACTCCTTTCGGGGGCGTGATTCCTATTTTTTTGAATAATTCTGGTTTTGTTAATGGTAATTCAATGACTTCTTTTAGTTCGTTTTCTTGTATGGATAGTCCTCCTATGTCTTTCCAGGAAGTGTTAGGATGATCTATTATTACGAATTGTTCTATTTCTACTTTTTTTTCTTGTAGTATTTTGTCTACTATTGTTAGGTTTTTTTGTTCTACGGCTACGTTATCGCCTGGTTTTAAGTCTTTGATTGTGCTTGATATGTTTACTAAGAATTTGTTTCCGTTTGGTACTTTTATGATTGCGGTGTTATCAAATATGTCTGCTACTTCTGCTAGCATTAGTGCAGGTGATCTGTATCTGTCTACTTCTAGTTTTAGTTGAAATACTGTTTCTCTTAAGATTTTGTTTTCGTTTTCTAAATCCATTAGGTTCTCAGAGTATTTTGTTTCTTCTTTATCTTGTTTTTTTGATTCTGCTCTCATGTTTTTTAAAGAAAGTGGTTTTGTTATTTAAATATTAGGGTTATTTTATTGTATTATTTTTAGTGTTTTTGGGGCTTTTTTCGTTAAAATTATTGGTTTTTCTTTTATTATGATTGTGTCTTCTATTCTTATTCCATAATTTTCGTAATATCCTGGTTCTATTGTTAGTACTTGACTTTTTCTTATTATGTCTTCTGAATCAGGTTTTATGCTTGGTTTTTCGTGTATTTCTAGTCCTACTCCGTGTCCTAATCCGTGTATGAATAGTTCTGGTTTCTTCATTATTCTTAGTGTTTCTTCATAGAGTTTTTTTGCTTTTATTCCTGTTCTTGTCTTTTTTATCATTGTTTCTTGCACGTTTAATAATTCTTCATAGATTTGTTTTTCTTGGTTTGTTGGTTTTCCTAAGTAAATTGTTCTTGTCATGTCTGATTTGTATCCTTCGTAGTCAAATCCTAAGTCTATTACTAAGAATCCTTTGTTTAATTTTTTTTGTGGTTCGTGGTGAGGTATCCCCGCGTTTTTTCCTGAGGCAACTACTGGATTGAATGCTAATCCTAGATTATTTCTTAATGCGTATATTTTTATGTGTTGTTCTATTTGTTTTTCTGTGTTTAGTTCTTTTTTTTCTAGTTTTTTTATTATTTGTTTCCAGCATTTAACTGCGTGGTTACACGCTGTTTTTATTTTTTTTATTTCTTCTTCGTTTTTTTGACTTCTTAGTTCTTGTAATTCTGTGTTTATGTCTTTTGTTCTCCTTAGGTTTAGTTCTTCTTTGTCTTTTAGTGTGATTTGTTCATGATTTGTTAGTGTTAGTCCTTTTATGTTTATTTTTTTTAGTTCTTTATTATTTTTTATTGTTAATATTTTTAGGTCTTTTTTTAGGAATTCTTTATTTATTGATTCTAATGGTTTTGTTAGTAAAATGTTTTCTTTTCTTGTTATTATTAGTGTTGCTTTTGTTATTTCTTTTTCAAGAAGCCATTTGAAATTTGGATCAGTTGATTTTAGAATTATTTGGTTAGCTTTGTGTTTTGTTAATATTTTCTTTATTGTTTTTAGTTTGTTTTGATATTTCATATTATTATTGTGTTAATACAAGGGTTTTTAAACTTTAGGTTCTCTCTTGGTTTTATGGTTGAAGAGCTTAAGTTTAAGGATTTTGTGCTTGATCGTTTTCAGATCGAGGCGATTCATAGCATTGAGAATAATCATTCCGTTGTTGTGAGTGCTGCTACTGGTACTGGTAAGACTTTGATTGCTGATTACGTGATTGATAAGTATTTGAAGCAAGGTAAGAAGATTGTTTATACTGCGCCTATTAAGGCTTTGTCTAATCAGAAGTTTAATGATTTTAGGAAGGATTATGGTGATGAATCTGTTGGTATTCTTACTGGAGATGTTACTATTAATCATGGTGCTCCTTTGTTGATTATGACTACTGAGATTTATAGGAATATGCTTCTTAGTAATGATCCTTTTATTGATGATGTTGCTTATGTTGTGTTTGATGAGATTCATTTTCTTGGTGATGTTGAGCGTGGTACGGTTTGGGAGGAGAGTATTATTTTTAGTAAGTCTCATACTCGTTTTCTTTGTTTAAGTGCGACTATTCCTAATGCTCGTCAGTTCGCGAATTGGATTAGTCATGTTAAGAATCACGAGGTGGATGTTGTTACTGAGAAGAAGCGCGCGGTTCCTTTGAAGCATGAGTTTTTTGATTCTGAGCATGGTTTTGCTAAGCTTGATCAGATTGAGGAGTGGAAGCAACTTGATAAATATCCTAAGTATTATAGTTCTTTAAAGCATAAAAAGCGTGCGAGAGAGGAGCGTATGAATGTTAAGAAGAAGTCTCATGTTGATTTGGTTCGTGATCTTGAATCTAAGAATAAGTTACCTTGTATTTATTTTTGTTTTTCTCGTTTGCTTACTGAACAAAAAAGTGATTCTTTGAAGCGTTTTAAGAATTATCTTAATGCTCAGGAAAGCGCGGAAGCTGGTAGGATTATTAGGGAAAAGATTAGTGGTGCTGATCCTAGTATTCGTGATTTGAAGACGACTAAGCTTCTTCGTGAGTGTCTTAGTAAGGGTGTTGGTTTTCATCATGCTGGTCTTCTTAGTGTTTTGAAGGAGTTAGTTGAGGATTTGTTTGGTCGTGGTTTGGTTAAGGTTTTGTTTGCTACGGAGACTTTCGCCGTTGGTATTAATATGCCTGCTAGGACTGTTTGTTTTGATTCTTTGGAGAAGTTTGATGGTATTAATTTTAGGTATTTGAATAGTAAGGAATATTTTCAGTTGGCTGGTAGGGCTGGTCGTCGTGGTATTGATAAGGAGGGTTTGGCTGTTAGTGTTATTGAGCGTAGGATGGCTGATATTCCTAAGATTAAGATTATTACAAGTGATGATAAAGAACCTTTAAAGTCTCAGTTCAAGGTTAGTTTTAATACTGTTCTTAATTTGCTTAGGAGTCATACTCCTGAGGAGCAGGAGTTGTTGTTGAAAAAGAGTTTTTATGCTTATCAGCAACTTGGTACTAAGGGCGCTTCTAGGATTGTTGCGAGTTTTGAAAAGAAGAAAGGTAGGTTGCTTAGTAAGGGTTTTATTTACAAGCAAGATGGTTCTTTTGAGTTGAGTGAGAAGGGTTTGTTTGCTAGTCGTATTTATAATGATGATTTGGTTGTTACTAACATTTTTTGTTCTGGTAAAACTAAGGAGTTGGGTGAACGTGATATTTTGTTGCTTATTGGCGCGATTTCTTTTGAGGAGCGTAAGAATACTCGTTTTAAGTCTCGTTATAATAAAGTTACGAATAATGTTTTTGATTTGTTTCGTGATGATAAGGATGTTATGATTTATTTGAAGAAGAAGCCTGTGCAGAAGTTGGAGCAGTTCTTGATGAGTTGGCTTGATGGTTTTGAGTTTGTTGATGTTATGCAATTCACGAATATTCTTGAGGGCGACATTGTTAGGTTTTTTAGGCAGATTATTGATTTGTTGCAACAGATTCAGCACGCGACTCTTGATGATGAGCTTCGTGAGAAAGTTATTGCGTTGAAGAAGAAGATTGATCGTGATGTTATTAGTGTTGCTTTTTAGTTTTTGTTTTTTTTTAAGAAATTATTTTTTTGAGTAAGAAGTAGTCGTAGAGGTCTTTTTCTATGTCGTGTCTTTCAGGTTTTATTACTGAGTCTATTAATACTTGTTCGTGAAAGGATGATATGTTTTCAAGATTTAAGTAGCTGTTATTTAATATTTTTTTTCTTAAATCTTCGTAATCAGGTCTTAGTTCTTGTTTGAATTCTGCTTTTTTTTCTATTCTTTTTAATTTTCTTTTTAGTTCTAGTTCTGGTTTTCTTACTTTTAAATATAAATTGTTAGTATCTTCTATTTTAGCTTTGGTCATTATTGTTTCTGGTGTTATGTCTAGTTTTTTTAGAGGTATATTGTAAAAGTTGTTTTTTAGTTCGTGTTCTATGTCTTCTTTTATTTTTTTATATAATTCGTCTTGATATCTGGTGAAGCTTAGTAAAAAAACGTCTTTAGAACTTTCTACTTTGTTAGTGGTTGTGGTTATTGTGTTGGCGTTGTGATTTCTTTGAACGTGATAGTGTAGGTCGAATTTGTTTTTTAGAAAAACGCTTATTTCTTTTCCGTATCCTTGTAAGAAGTCTTTGAAAGATATGTTTTTTACTAGTATGTCTGCGTCAATTGTGGTTCTTAGGTAATTTTTGAATTGTTCATATGCGTGTATTTGAACATTTAAACCGCCAACAATCATGTATTCTAGTGTGGGGTTGAGAGAATCTATTTTTGCTAAGGCGTACAAATCTATTTTTGTTAATTTTTTATTTAAACTCATTATTTCTGATCACTCAACAACAATATATAAACATTTCTATTTTTTTGTCACTTTATAGTAGATTCAAATGTTTTTTTTTGGTGTTTAAATCCGGACTTTTTTTATTAAATTAGTGATTTATAAATTTTATTAATTAGTTGATTAAATAATAAAAAAAACAATTAAGTTATGGTTTTGAAAGGTAACTTTTTTATTATTTCTTTATTTTCTAATGTTTATGAAGCGAATATTTGTTGGTTTAGGCATTATTGTTGCGTTATTCGTAGGATTCATTGTTTTCTCTGATTATTGCGTGGCTTGTGGTTGCGTTATTTGTAAAGCTGATTTTACAACCCCTGTTGTTAGTTCTAGCGTTGTTAATCAAGATGTTGTTAGTGTTGTTTCTGCTTCTGATTTTAATGATTTATTATCTGATAACGTTGTATTGATTGATATTCGTACACCTCAAGAATTTGATGAAAGACACATTAGTGGCGCCGTTAATATTGATTTTTATTCTTCTTCTTTCAGGAACGAGTTGAATTCTTTGGATAAAGATAAAGTTTATCTTATTTATTGTAGGACTGGTTCTAGAACCAATACTGCTTCTGAAATCATGAAGAATCTTGGGTTTGAAAAGGTTTATGTTCTTAGAGGTGGCATCACTGATTGGTCTAGAAGTGGTTTTCCTATTGTTTCCTGAAAAATATTAAGATTTTGATTTTAAGATAAGATTTAATTTAAAAGAATAAAAATAGAATAAGAAAAAAACAGAATTAAAAAATAAAATAAGAATAGAAAAAAAGTTTAAGAATTATATTATGTCTTCCTCTGCTACTACCATGAAGTCTCCGATTGCGATTACTGCTGAGAATGGTATTAGTGAATCTCCTTCTTTGTTTCTTTCTAGTTCTAGTTTCTTAGAATATGGTGTTTGATTTATTAGTACTATGTGTATTAGTTCTCCTGAGCTTGTTTCGAATACTATGTCTCCTACTTCTCCGAATCTTTTTCCTGTTTTAGAAACTACTGTTTTTCCTATTAGTTGTTTTGAGTATTTTTTTTCATCATCAGCCATTATAACACCCTCGCTTACGTGATTGTAATACTTCTTTAGAGTTGTTATTAATATTTAAAGGTTTTGTTTTTATGGTGTTGTTTATCTCTTTTATGTGTTTTTTTTCGAGATTTTCTTGATTTTTTTGCATACTAGTATTGTTGAAAATATTAAGAATGTTACTAATATTATTGTTCCTGATGTTGCTGCGTCTATGTAATAAGATGTTATGATTCCTGTTATGACTGATGTCGTGCTTATTATTCCAGCAAATATTAATGTTTGTTTGAAGCTTTTTGCTATTTGTGTGGCTGTTACTGCTGGTATTATTATTAGTGATGATACTAGTAATAAACCGGTGATTCTCATTGATATCGCGATTGTGATTGCTGTTAGTATCATTAGCATAGTGTTTAGTTGTTGTGTGTTTACTCCTGATATTTTTGCGGATTCTTCGTCGAATGTCATTGCTAATAATTTTTTGTAGTTTAGAATTATGAATGTTAATGCTAGCAAAGTTAGTATTAGTGCTGTGATTGTTTCTGTTTTTGTTATTGCGAGTATGCTTCCGAATAGGTAACTCATTATGTCTACGTTTACGCCTTGTGTGATGCTTATTATGAATATTCCTATTCCCATGCTTGTTTGGCTTAGTATTCCTATTGCTGCGTCTCCGTGTATCTTGGTTTTTTCTACGAGTTTTAGTATGCCTAGGCTTCCTAGGACTGCGAATATTGTTGCTGATAGTAATGGTTTTAGTCCGAATAGGAATCCTGCTGCGACTCCTCCGAATGATAGGTGTGCTAATCCGTCTCCTAGTAATGCGTATCTTCTTAGTACTAGGAATACTCCTAGGGTTGAGAGTGTTATTGCTATTAGTGTTCCTGTTATGAGCGCGTTTTGCATGAATCCGTATTGTAGTAGTTCTATCATTTTTAGTGTTCGTGGTTTAGTAAGTGATAATTTTGTGGTGTTTTTCCTGTTTCGTGTGCGCAGAATTCTTCGTGTGTTCCGTGGAAGTATAGTGTTTTGTTTAGGCATGCGACTTTGTTTACGTGTTTCGTGATGGTTCCTGTATCATGAGATACTAGTATTATTGTTATGCCTTTTTTATTTAGTTTGTTTAGTAATTCGTAGAATGATTTTCTGCTTTCTTTGTCTATGCCCGTTGTTGGTTCATCTAGTATTAGTAGTTCTGGTTTTTTTAGTAGTGCTCTCGCGATGAATACTCTTTGTTGTTGTCCTCCTGATAGTGCTCCTATTTTTCTTTTTATGTATGGACTCATATTCACTGTTTCTAGTGTTTTTGTTATGTTTTCGTTCGTGGTTTTTTTTGTGGTTCCTGTTTCTATTATTTCTTTTACTGTTGCGGGGAATGTTTGATCTATGTTTGTTGCTTTTTGTGGTACGTATCCTATTTTTTGCCAGTCTTTGAATTCTTTGATGTTTTTTCCTAGTATTTTTATTGTTCCTTTTTCTGATTTGTTTAATCCTAGTATTAGTCGTAGTAGTGTTGTTTTTCCTGAGCCGTTTGGTCCTACTAGTCCTAGGAAGTCTCCTTTTTCAACTTCAAAATTTATGTTTTCTAGTACTTTTGTGTCTCCGTATTTGAAGTTCAGGTTTTTTATTTGGATTATTTTTTTTTCTTTTATTCGCATCTTAGCCCTATTCTTAGGTTTTCAAGGTTTTGATTCATTAAGTCTATAAATGTTTTTTGGCCGAAGTCCTTTGCTGGTATGTTTTCTCCTGGTGATAACATTAGTGTTTCTGCTCCTATTTCTTTTGCTAGTGCTTCTGATACTCTTGGGCTTGCTAGTTCTTCGAAGAATACGTGTTTTATGTCGTGTTCTCTTGCTTCTTTTATTATGTTAGTTATTGTTTTTGGGCTTGGTTCTTGTTCTGCGCTAAGTCCTCTGATTGGTATTTGTTTTAAGTCATATTTATTCGCCAAATACCTGAAGGAGTCATGGTTTGTTATGAACGCGTTTATTTCACAATTTCTTAGTCCTGTTTGGTAATTTTGGTCTAGTTGTCTTAGTTTTTTTATGTATTCGTCCGCGTTTGCTCTGTATGTTTCTGTTTGTTCTGGGTTCATTGTTGATAGTTTTGTTGTTATCGCGTTCACGATTTCTATGCTGTTTTCGAAGTCGAGCCATATGTGTGGGTCGTATTCTGAGTCGTGGTGATGGTCATCATCTAAATATTTGTGTAGTAAATCTTCTATTTCTTCTAAAGCGTCTTCAGAAGTTATATCTCCGTTTTCCCATTCATGAACAATATGATCAATTTCCTCAATTAATTTGTGATCGTGGTCGTGCTCATCGTCGTGTTCATCATCTAAATATTTGTGTATTAACTTTTCTATTTCTTCTAAAGCGTCTTCAGAAGTTATATCTCCGTTTTCCCATTCATGAACAATATGATCAATTTCTTCAATTAGGTGTTCTAATTCATCATCAGGACTATGTTCATGTTCATCGCGTTCATGACTGTGTCCATGTGTGTGTTCTGCTTTAATTAGTTGTACTTTTTTTGTTGCTTGTAGTGTTTTTTCTTTGTGTTTTCCTTCAAGGTCTAGTACTGCTTCTAGCCATGGTTCCATTTCTTCTCCTATGAATATTATTAGATTTGCTTGTTCTAGTTTTACTAAGTCGCTTGGTTTTAGGTCGTAGTGATGTATGTCTACGCCTGGTGGTACTAGCATTTGGACGTTTTCTTGTGGTGCTATTTCTTTTGCGAATTCGTATAGTGGGAATGTTGATGTTAGTATTAGTAGTTCGTCTTCGTTTTGTGTTGTTTGTGTGCATCCTGTTATTATTAGTATTGATATTATTGTTATTGTTAGAATTATTTTTTTCATTTTATTTACCTCGTCGAGTAATTTTTGTTTATATTTTATTTAGGAAAAGCACATTAATTTAAATACGTTATTGATTATCATTATCAATAATTTTTGTGTGTATTTTCTAATTTTTGAACATTAATCATTTTTAATTAATTACTTGTAAAATAATATTTTGTTCTGCGTAAAGAACGTTCTGCGAAGTAGAGTTATAAAATTTTTAACTAATTTTTTTTTTTAAGAAAAACATAATTTAGAATTTTAAGTTATTTATAGAATACTTTCGATAAGTTATTTAAATTCGTATTATTTATTATGAGTATGGTTAAGGTTTTAAACAACATTACTGATTTAAAAAATTATAAAATGTTTAATCTGATAAGTTTTTATCTTAAAAATAAAGAGCAAGTATGTATAGGTATAACGGGTGCAGGCGGTGCAGGGAAAACAACTCTTGCAATTAATTTAGTTAATTATTTTGGAGTTGATAATTCTTTAGCAATAGATTTGGATGATTATTTAATATCTCGTGAAGAGCGAGGTAAGTTGGGTTTGACAGGGTATCAGCCTGAAGCAAATAATTTAATTCTTGCAAGAGAACAAATTCTTGAATTAAAAAAAGGTAATGAAATAAAAAAACCTGTTTATGATCATTCAACGGGTAAGCGAGAAAGATTTGAAATAGTAATTCCGAAGCCAATAATGATTTTTGAGGGTGTTACGACTTTATATGATGAATTAGATGATGTTTATGATTTGTCTATATTTTTAGATGCTTTAGAAGAGACGCAAATAAAAAGTCGTATTGAACGAGATGTTAATATAAGAAGTTATACTATTGATGAAGCTTTAGAGCTATATAAGAATTTAAAGCCTTATTATGCTAAATACATCGAGCCAACAAAAAAGAAAGCGAATATTATAGGGGAGGTGGGTGCTGATTATGTTATACATATCAAAGTTTAAACATTGTATTTTTGATTTTGATGGAGTCATTATAGATTCTGAGAAGAAGAAGTTTAAGAATTTACAGGAAATTTTAAAGAAGTATGATTTTGATTTAAATGAGGATTGTTTTTTTGATTTTGTAGGTAAAAAACGAGTTTATTTTATCAAAGAATTAAAAAATGAAAGATTAAATTTTCATTTAAAAGAAATAATGGATGAAGTTCATAAAAAAGATTTTGATCTTGATGATTTAGTTCTAATTCCTGGTTTGATTGATTTTTTATGTTTTTTAAAAAATAATAATGTTGAAGCACACATCGCGACGGGTTCTTCTCAAGATTTTGTTTTTAAAGTTTTAGAATTGTTTAAGATAAAAAAATATTTTTCTCACATACTAACAGGGGATCAAGTTAAAGAGTCGAAACCATCTCCTAAAATTTATTTAGAATTACGTAGAAAAATTAATAATGAATCTGCTTTTGTTATTGAAGATTCTTCTGCAGGTATTATTTCTGCAAAAAAAGCAAAATTTTTTGTTATTTCTTTGATAGAGCATGATGAGTCGGATCTTTTTGTTTCTGATTTTTTTGAATTGTTAAAAATAATTTCTTGATATTTATTATAATGTGCGAGACAATTAGAAAAAAATAAGATTTGTTTTTGGTTTAGTTTTCTGGATAAGCTTCTTTGATTAGTGCTTCGTGTTTTTCAAGTTCTTCTCTTATTGGTGTTATTAGTTTGATTAGTTCGTCTGCTACGCCTTGTTTTAGGTCTATGCTTGATAGTTTTTTGTTTACGAAGTCTTGTTCTAATTCTTCATAGTTTTTGTATGTTATTTGTCCGCCGTATTGTTCTGGTCTGTTTATTTCAAAGTTTCTTTTTTCTTGTTCTAAGAATTTGAATAGTACATATTTTGTTATTGCTAGTAGTCCGTTTCCTTCTGCTTTCCCGTCTTCTGAGTATGCTTTGTTTATTTTTTTTCTTATTATTTTGTCTGAGTCGTCAAAGTCTATTTTTGAGTTTGGTTCGCTACTGCTCATTTTTCCGCTTTCTCCTAGTCCTGGTACTAATGGATTTAGTAAGTGTATTCTTTTTTGGTATCCTATTCTAGGTAGGTTTTCTCGGGCAAACATGAATATTTTTCTTTGGTCTACTCCTCCGAATTGTGCGTCTACTTGTAAGTATTCTTCGTCTAGTGCTTGTAGTATAGGGTATAGTAGTCCTGACATTTTTGGGTTTTCTACTTGTTTTACTACTTCTGCTCCTGCTTTTTGTGTGTCTTTAGTTGTTGTTAGTGCTGATATTTTGTACATGTCTAATGTGTATTTTTCTTGTAGTTGGAAGTCTGTTCCTTTTATGAATTTTAATTTGTCTAGTGATACTTTGGCTCTTTTTAGCATTTTTTTTATTAGTAATTCGTAGAATTGTGTTCTTTTTTCTAGTAGTTCCCAGTTTGTTTTCATGTTATCTAGGTATGCGTGCATGTTTGCGAATAATATTGTGACTTCGCATCCTGCGTTGAGTAAATCCGCTATTTTGAACATTGGTACTAGGTGTCCGACGTGTGGTTTTCCTGTTGGTGCTGCTCCCCAGTATACTTTTAAGTTTCTTTCGTTTAGTATTTCTAGGATTTTTTCTTCTCCTACTACTTCTTGTAAGTCTCTTGTTATTAGTTCTTTTTTTTGTTCTGGGTTCATTTTATTTTAGAGATATCTTTAGTTATTTATAGAATTTTTGTTTTTTTATTATTTGCATCATTTTTTTATGTGAATAGTTTTGTTTCTTTTAGAACTAGTTCTTTTTGCCATTCTCTTAAGGATTTGTAGTTTTTGTTTCTTACTACTTCGTGTACTTGGTCTTTTGTCATTATCAAGTATGGTTCTATTCCTAGTTGGTTTCCTATTTTTACTCTTGTGTCTTCTAATTCTTGTAGTTGTGTTTTTTGTTCTTCTGTGTAATTTTTTCTTTCACGTTTTTGTTGTGGTTCTTGTTTTATGTTTAGTTTTTGTGTTTCGTAATATAGTCTTGGAGCCATAGCTTTTATTCTTGGGTGTATTCCTCTTATTTTTGTCCATTCTTCTTTTGTTCTTGGAGGGTTTTGTGTTATTTCTAGGATTTTTCTGTTTGATATTATTTTGTATGCTGGTTTGTCTGTTTTTTTTGCTATTGTTTCTCTTTCTTCGTATAGTTTTTGTGCGAATATTTTTTCTTTTTGGTTTAGTTTTGATACTCCTTTTAGGTCTTCGAATTCTGGTTCTTTGTAATAGTATTCTTTTTGTTCTAAGTGTTTTAGTTCTTCTCGTAGCCACGTTGTTCTGTTTAGTTCTTCTATTCTTGTTTCTAGTAATTCTTTTAGTTTTATTAAGTACAATGTGTCTTTTACTGCGTATGTCATCATTTCTGGGTTTATTGGTCTTATTGTCCAGTCAGCCATTTGGAATTTTGATTCTTTGTTTATTGAGAAATATTTTTCTAGTAGGGATCCTAGTCCTACGTTTTTTTCGCCTATGAATAGTGCTGCGATTTGTGTGTCAAATAAGTTTTTTGGTTGTATGTTTAATTCATATTTTAGTATTCTTAGGTCGAAGCTTACGTCGTGAAATATTTTTTGTATTTCTTCGTTTTCTAGTATTTTTTTTAGTGGTTCTATTTGTTTTATTGCTAATATATCTACGACCCAGTTTTTTTCTTTTGTTGATATTTGTATTATTGATATGTATGAGCCGTAGTGATGTAAATTATTTTCACATTCTAGGTCTATAGCTATTGTTTTTTGTGTTTCTAGTTCTTTGCATGTTTTTTCTAGTTTTTGTTCGTTATCTACGTAGATGTATTCCATTTTTGTTTCGTTTTTTTAGAGGGTTTTGTTTTGTTTATATATTTTTTTAAGAAAGAAAAAAAACTACTTATTAGTAGTTATAAATAGAAATGTTTATATGTTGGTTGTTTTTAGCTAAAATTATGATTTTAGAACCTAGAATGAGAAAAAATGAGATTTTTCAAGAAGACATAATTCTTAATAGTTATTGTCCTATGACTAAGAAGCTTGAAAGCATGTATGGTTATTCTCATCTTAGTAGGCCTATGTTTCATAAAATAATGTCTTTAGGTAATCCTGAGGGAAAAACTGTTTTAGATATTGGTTGTGGTAGTAACGGGCACGTAACTCGTAGTTTTGAACCTTGGTTATCTAGAAGTTTAACAATATTAGGTGCCAGAGTTATTGGTTTAGATATTGGTTATTTAGGTAATGAGATATTTGAAAATTACAAAGTTGATTTGACTAAGCTTGATTGTTTGTCTTTTATTAAAGATAATAGTGTTGATTTGGCTGTTGCTGATTCTTTTTTTAATGCGCCTTGTTTTAGTGATGGGAAAATTACTGGTAAACAAGTTTATGATTCTTTGCTTCCTCAGTTAGAACGCGTTGTTAAGCCCGATGGATATTTTGTTTATGATGATTCTTTTGATGTTTTTGAATTATAAAAAAAAGAAGAAATTAAAAAAATATTATTTTTTTTCTATGAAGTAATAAGCGATAGCTGTTATTATGCTTAGTATTACTGCTAGGACTGTCCAGATTATTTTTCGTTCTTTTTTCATCTTTTTTTGGTTTGTCCACACATCATGTATTACCCATATCGCGCATATTAATGCGATTATTCCTATTAATCCTTGTCCTAGAACCATTTTGTTTTTCCCCTCCTAAAAAAAAAATTGTTATTACTTATTCTTTGAATAAGCTTTATATATTTTTCTAGAATCTTGGTTTCTATGTTGGAAATTATTCCTGTTGGAGGTTATGGCGAGGTTGGTCGTAATTGTACTCTTATTAAGTGGAAATCTGAATCTGTTCTTGTTGATTTGGGTTTGGAGCTTGATAATTATATTCGTTTAACTGAGGATAATCCTAAGGATCCTGGTTTTGATGATGTGATTGTGTCTGGTAGTGTTCCTGATATTTTGTCTTTATCTAAGGCTGATTTGAAGAGTTTAAAAGCTGTTCTTATTAGTCATGGTCATCTTGATCACGTGGGTGGTGTTCCTTATTTTATTAAGAAATTAGGGGTTAAGGTTCATGGTTCTTCGTTTACTATGGCTATTTTAAAGTCTTTGCTTCTTGATAAGAAAGTTGATGCGTCTGATTTTTTGGTGAGTCATGATGCTAATTCTTGTTTTCGTGTTTCTAAGAACATAGAGGTTGAGTTTTTGCCTATTACTCATAGTATTCCTCAAGCGTTCGTTGTGGTTGTTCGTACTCCTAGTGGTAGCGTTGTTTATGCTAATGATTTCAAAGTGGATGATTCTCCTGTTGTTGGTGATGTTTTTGATGCTTCTGTTTTCAGCAGGGTTAAGGATTGTAGGGTTCTTATTATTGATTCTCTTTACGCAGGGATTCCTGGGACTTCTGGTTCTGAGCAACTCGCGAGGAAGATGTTGTTTGATGCTTTGCTTCGTAAGTCTTATGATGATAATAATATTCTTATTACTACTTTTTCTAGTCATATTGGTCGTTTGAAGACTTTGGTTGAGTTAGCTAAGAAAATGAATCGTCAGCCTGTTCTTGTTGGTAGGTCTTTGTTGAAGTATGTTGAGGCTGCTAAGAGTGCTGGTGTTGCTGATTTGCTTGATGGTGTTGAATTCGTGAAGTATGGTTCTGATGTGGAGAAGTATTTTAAGATTGTTAGGGATACTGAGAAAAAGTTTTTTATTGTGACTGGTCATCAAGGTGAGCCGAAAGCTGTTCTTTCTCGTTTAGTTTTTGGTAAGTTGTTTCCTTTTAAGAAGAATGATTTAGTGGTTTTTTCGTCGAAAGTTATTCCTTCTGGGGAGAACGAGGAGAATGTTCGTAGTTTGGAACGTGGCTTGCGTCATCTCGGCGTTGAAGTTTTGAAGGAGCTTCATGTTTCTGGTCATGCTCATAGCGAAGAACATAAGTTATTGATTAGTTTGTTAAAACCCGAGTTTATTATTCCGACGCATGGTGAGCCTGATATGTTGGAGGCTCAGAAGGATTTTTGTAAGTCTTTAGGTTATGATGATGATAAGGTTTTGTTGTTGAAGAATTTTGATCGGGTTAAGTTTTAGTTTTTTTTATTTTATTATTTGTTTTGCTTCTTTTATGTTATTTATTGTGTATCTAGGTGTTGTTGTATTTGGCAGGTTTGATTTTATTCTTATTGTTTTAAGTCCTATGTTTTGTCCTGCTGTTATGTCTGAGTCCATATCTCCTATCATGTAGCTTCGTGTTGTGTTTATGTTGTATTTTTTTATTATTTGTTCAAATAGTCTTGTTTGTGGTTTTTTGTCTGGGCAATTTTTATCTCTTCCATGAATACAATATCCCCAATCGTTTATTGTTATTCCTTTTTCTTTGTATTGTGTTGCTACTGATTTGAATACATTTTCTACTTCTTGTGGAGTCATTCTTCCTCTTGCAACCCATGGTTGTGATGATATTATGAATAATTTGTATCCTTTTTCTTGAAAGTTTCTTAGTGTTTCGAATGATTCTTGGTATATTTTGTCTGTTGGTATTATTTCTGGATATTGTGAGTTGTCTACTATTGTTCCGTCTTTATCTAAGAATATTGCTTTGTTCATTTCTATTCCTAAGTAATTGTTTAGGTGTGATTGCAGTACTAGGTTTATTGCTTCTGGTCTGCCGTTTGTGTTTATTATTTCTGCGTAAGGTAAATCTTTTGCTATTTCTATGTATTTATTATGTAATTTTTCTATTTTTTCTAGTTGTTCGTCTAAGTTTAGTGGTTTTCCTTCTTCTTCATTTCTTTTTTTGATTCTTTGTAATGCTATTTCTGGGTCGCATAGTAGTATCATTGCTAATCCAGGTGTTGGGTAAAACGCGTTTTGTTCTCTTATTCTTTGTAAGGGTATTCCTTGTAATGATTGATAAACTTCTGTTGATATGAATCCTCTATTACCTATTATTAGGTGTCCTTGTTTGTTTAGTAAGTATTCGTAATCTGTTAATCCTTTTTTTCTACTTTTTATGAATAGTTCTAGTTCTTTTTCAGGGTTTCTTATTGGCGCGTTTTTTATTTTTAGTATTTCTTCTCTGTAATATTTTGGTTCGTAGAAAGTTGTTACTTCCAGTCCTAGTTCTTTTTCTGCGTAGTCTTGTAAGTCTTGTATTCTTCCTTCTTTTCCTGATCCGCTTATTCCGTCAATCATTACTAAGTTATTAGTCATTTCTTTGTTCCTCTTGGTGCTCCGCAACCGAGTTTGCCAAAGTCTCTGTATAATGCGTAGCAATTTTCTCTTGAGTAGAATTTTTTTTCTTCTTTGGTTGCTGGAACATCTTGAACTACTTTTACGTCAGCCCAAGCATTTGGGTGTGCGTAGAATGGGAATTCTTCGTTTGTTTTTGATATGAATACTCCTGTGAATGTTTGGTTTTGTTGTATTGCTAAAGCAACTCTGTGTGCTCCATCATTTATTATAGGTATTTGTATTTTTACTTTGTTGTTGTATTTTATTTCTGATTCGTTTGGTACGTACATTACTGTTCTTGGTGTTACTTCTATTATTGGCGGTGTTAATGTCCATATTTCTCCTTTTTCATTTTTTAATTCATATGCTGCGTCTAAGTGTAATGAGTCTATTCCAAAGTTTGTTAATAAGTGTTTTCTTAGTTCTTTTTGAAATTTTAAGTTTTTTTCTATTAAGTAGAATGTTGTTGGGTTGACTTCGAATGGAGATAGTTCTCTGAAAGTTATATCTGAATTTTGATATACAAGTATTTCTTCATTTAATGCATTTTTTTGCATTAAGGGTACTGTTCTTATTTTTTGTTCTAGTTCAGAAAATTCTATTTTGTTTATTGGTTCTATTTTCATTTATGTTCACCATCCTATTAGCCTCGCCTATTTTTTATGAAAATTATTTTCTTTTTTCTTGGTCGTACCATTTCCTCGCGTTTTTTATTAAGTGTTGAGGATATGTTTGTTTGTCTACTTTTAGGTATTGTCCGAATGTTGGCGCTGTTGTTTTTATTTTTTCTGCGACGTCCCACGCTATTTCTCTGTATGAGTCGTGTCCTGGGCTTTTGCTTCTTAGTTCTATGTAGTAGCCGTCTTGTCCTGCTGACCAGTTTATTAGTCTTCTGCATTTGAATGCGAATGGTACTATTAGTTGTGCTACGTATTTGTTGTCTTGTCTTATGTTATTGAATGTTGTTGACATCTCGTTTAGTATTTGGTTGTATTCTTTTTCTAGTTTTGCTGTTTTTATCATTTGTGGTGTTTCGAATCCGTGTTCTGTTGTTAGTGCTTGTCTGAGCCATGCTCCTCTTCTGTGTCTGTGGTTATCTCTGTCTGCTCCGTAATCTATCAGGGTTTCGAATATTGGTGTGTCGATTAGTGTTGGTTTTGGGAATGGGTCGAATGTTCCTCTTGTTTTGAATGTTTGGTGAATTATTTCTTGTGCTTTTTTTGGTTCTTTTGTTAGTGCTTTGTAGTATTGTTCGAATGATGCGTTTCCGTAGTGCCACGCCATTGCTGATGCTATAAATATGTCTGTGAAGCTTGTTACGTTTTCTACGAAGTTTGTTCTTGGTGTTACTTCGAATGTTCTGTTTTTTTCAAATTCGAATAGTTCAGGTAGTGCTTCGTCGAAGTATTGTCTTAGTTCTTGTTGGTATTCGCTTATTTTTGCGTGTGATTTTTCTCCCATTAGTACAGGTACTACTTTTTGTGCTTCTTCTATTATTGTTCTTCCTATTTGTTGGTCTTGTTTTAATGGGCTTGATAAGAAATCAGTTACTACTTCTTCTAGTGCTCTTACTTCCATAGATGCTCCTACTGATGTTAGCATTGATGGTGTAAGTAAATATCTTGAGTAGTCTAGCATTGATTTTCGAGCGTTTGCGTCGTATGCTTCTATTATTTGTGTTTTTGTTTTTTTTGTTTCTGTTCTTAGTGAGTAATCTAAGAATTCTTGGTTTAGTGGGTGGTTTCCTGAGAATATTTCTAGTTTGTGTGTTATTTCTTGGTAGTTGTTTATTATTTTATTTAGTGATTTGAATATTTCTTCTGCGTGTTTTGAGTTTTTTAAGTCTAGGTTATCTTCTGATTTTGCTAAAACGTTTTTCCAATCTATGTATCTTGATGATTTTACTTGCGGGTGTGCTAGTGGGTGTCCTGTTATTAGTTTTCCTGATAGGTCAGGTATGTTTTCGCAGATGAATCTCACGTTTCCTAGTTCTTTTATTGAGTTGTGTCCGTAGCTTTGTGCCCATTTTTGTATGAATTGTTTGTTTTTTTCTGTTGGTAATCTCCAGTTTTCTGTGAAGTCAGAATATGCTTTTTTTAGTTGTTCTACGTTTATTCCTGTTATGTCTTGTGGTATTGAGTCCATTTTTGGTAGTGGTAGGTCTTCTGATTCTATGCTTAGTAGTAGTCTTTTTTGGAAGGGTTCGTGTGTTCTGCTGTATGCTGCTGCTAGTGTTGCGAATTGTTCTGGTGGTATTGTGTCGTATACGAAGAATATGTCTGCGAATGGTTTTGATACGTACAGTGATAGTATTGCTTCTTCTTGTTCTTGTGTGAATTTTTCTGTGAATTTTCCCATTTTTATTTCTCCCCCTTAATAAAAAAATTAACTATTGTTTTTTGTTACTATTTTAGAATTGCAACTTTTATTTAAATGTTTTCATCGACGAGAAAACTTATTTGTTTTAGTCACTTAGTTGTTACGAATACTTTTCGTGTTTTTGTGTGTTTTTTTGGTAATTTATAAAAAAGGTTCTTATTTACTTTTTTTTATGTTTGCTCGATGTAAGTTGTTTGGTGTGTGTGGCGGGTGTGTTAATCAGCACGTTCCGTACGAGGTTCAGTTGGAGAATAAGCGTCGTAATCTTGCTAGTTTTACTAATTTTTGTGTTGATGATATCAGAGTTGTTTCTGGTTCTCCTTTTGGTTATAGGAATCGTATGGATTTCGTGTTTTCTCAGGGCGAGATTGGTTTTCGTGAGCGTGGTAAGTGGTTTAAAGTTGTGGATGTTGATAATTGTCCTATTTCTAATGCTAAGTTGAATTCTTTGTTGGTTGAAGTTCGTAACTTTTTTTTGCCTTTTAAGGATGATTTTTTTGATTTGAAATCTCAGAGTGGTTTGTTTAGGTATTGTGTGATTCGTGTTCCTAGTAAGATTAGTTCTTTAACTTTTATTTTGAATGATGATTCTTCTGATAAGAGTCGTGGTCGCTCATTGGTTGAGGAATTTTCTAGGGTGACGAGTGCTGATAATGTTTTGGTTGGTTATAATGCTAAGAACAGCGATGTGAGTATATCTGAGAATTTTGAGGTTTTGAAAGGTTCAGACTTCTTAGAAGAAGAAATTCTTGGTAGGACTTTGAGGTTTCATTCTCAAGCTTTTTTTCAGAATAACACGGAGATGGCTCGTTCCCTTGTGAGTGTTGTTAGGGATATTTTTGAGCGTCAGGAGAATAATGTTTTTTTGCTTGATTTGTATGGCGGGGTTGGTACGTTTGGTATTTGTCTTGCTGATTTGTTTAAAGAAGTTGTTGTCGTGGAGTGTGTTGATTCCGCGATTCGTTGTGTTGAGAAAAATTCTAGGATTAATAATGTTAATAATGTTAAGGGTTTTGTTCTTGACGCGAAGCAGATTAATCGTCTTGATCTTAAGAAGCCTTTGAAAGTCGTTGTTGATCCTCCTCGTAGTGGTATGGTTCCTAAGGCGATTGAGCGTTTGCTTTCTTTGAAGCCTGACGTTATTGTTTATGTTTCTTGTAATGCGAAGCAACTTAAGAATGAGCTTCCTAGGTTTAAGGACTACGATGTTAAAAGTGTTACTTTGGTTGATTTGTTTCCTCAAACTAATCACTTTGAGGCTGTTGTTGAACTCATTAAGAAAACGGAGTGAGACTAAGCGAAGCGCATGTCTCACACTAGCAAGACGTGCACGAGCTTTCTGGTGCAATCACTTTGAGGCTGTTGTTGAACTCATTAAGAAAACGGA